>CAUJIL010000001.1 GCA_963204845.1 Pseudomonadota bacterium
AAGGTCCGGGCACAGCCCGGACCTACGCGAACATGTCGGGGCCCAGCTGCGCTCGTAGGTTCGGCCTGTGGCCGAACAATGTCCGGGCACAGCCCGGACCTACGAACTCATCCGGGCAGAGCACGGATTTACGTATCGTCCGGGTAGAGCCAGGACGCAGAAAACCCTGCCGACCGGAGACCGGTCGGCAGGGTTGCGAAGAAAGAAGGGGCAGCTTGCGCCGCCCCCCTGCCGCAGGCGCTTACTGCTTGCGGCGCGCTACACCGAGGCCCAGCAGGCCGAGGCCCAGCAGGCCGAGCGTGCCCGGAACCGGGACTTCGTGGCCACCCGTGTTGAAGAACGCCACGTGCGACCAGTCGCCCTCCCACGCACCACTGGTCAACGCCACGGTGCACTCGAGTGCCATGTTTTCCTCGTCACACCCGGCGATCTCACTGTCCTGCGTCCAGAACACCGTGTACGCGCGGGCCTGCTTGACGAGCCAGAAGTGCACTTCCGGACCGCTGTCCCACACCCACGACACGCCGTCCTCACCGTTGTCGGTCACGGTGATCCCGTCGGCGGTCAGATCGTCCCAATCACTGAGGTCGTTGTCCCACTTGCCGATGGCCGGCGAACCGCCGATCTCGCAACCGGGTTTCCCGGCGCAATCGTTGTCTGAGAATGTATGCGAATAATCCACCAGCGCCGCATTCGCCGACACACTCAACGCCATCGCCACTGCTCCGGCCGAAGCCAGACCAGCGATTTTCCTTACCATACCCATATCGTCCTCCTTACAACTGCCTGCAATACCACACTACCGGGCTTTTCCAAGCACATATCATGCCCCTGCCGGCAACGACCTGATGCAGCGAGGGTTATTCGCACTCATCCCGGACGGATGACGTCAATCTGTCAAATTTTTCGACAGATTTCCGGGTTCACGACGAATTTCACACGAGCTCAACGGCAGCAATCTGCAGCACCACCGCCGTCGCTGGACGCACGACGAAGCAGCCGAATTCGGCGACACGGGACATATCCATTGCCCTGCCGGCGGGAGCCGCCTCGACCTCGGCCAGCGCGATCTCGACCAGGTTCCAGCCGGGAGCCAGCACCAGCGATCGATTGAACCGGTCGGCGTGGCGCTGGTCGTGCCACACATCGTGAATCCGGCACGTAAGTTTTTGATTTTCTTCCGTGAAGACACGCAACCGCAGCGCATGGTAACCGCGCCAGTCACGCGGGAAATGCTGCAACCGGAAGCCGCTGTAGATCGCCGGGGCCAGGGTCACCCGCAGGACGCGGTCATCTGCTCCACCCGGGGCGGGGACCAGCGTCA
The DNA here is from genome assembly GCA_963204845.1 of Pseudomonadota bacterium. GTDB lineage: Bacteria > Pseudomonadota > Gammaproteobacteria > Pseudomonadales > UBA5518 > UBA5518. The sequence goes on from CAUJIL010000001.1 coordinate 1,325, forward strand.
TACGCCCATCGGCCCGCCAGCGCTGTATTTCAAGATCTGTATGGAATCCCGACAGCAAAGGAAAACTCCGCCGCGCGCGGTACTCGTCGACCAGCGCCACCACGAGCGGGCGCAGATCGAGCACAAGCAGCGGCGCCAGCACCGCTGTCAGCACTGCGATGCGGCGCCAAGGCACCAGACGCCCCGCCCACACCGCCCCCGCCCACGCGCCGAGCAGGTCGAGCCGCAGGTCCGACAGGCTGCGCTCACGCCCCCACAGCCCCTGCGTCAGTTCGATTGCACCGCCCAGGACCAGGGCCAGCGCGGTCGCCAGCGCGAACAGGCGCAGGAACGGGATCCCGCGCAGGCGCGGCACCGAGGCCAGCGCCGCGACCACAGCGAAGAACAGCAGCGGGTGCCCCAGTTGCCAGGCCAGCCGGAACGAGCGCGGCGAGTGAAAATCCGGACCGCCGAGGAACAGCAGCGGCGCCAGGATCGCGACCAGCAGCCACCACGGCGCCGCGCGGCGCAGCCCTTCAGTCGGCATCGAGGGGGCTGCCGGGCACCACGATCCGCGCCGCCGGCAACCGCGCCGCCAGCGTCGCGGCGAAGGCGCGCTTGGCGTCCAAGTCGCCGTGCACGACGCGCACCGTATCCGGGGCGCGACGCATCGCGCGCACGAAGCGCAGCAAGTCCTCACGGTCCGCGTGCGCGGAATAACCGCCGATGGTGTGCACCGCGGCGCGGATGGTGACGCGTTCGCCGTCGAGTTCGACGTAGCCGCCGCGCGGCCCGTACTGCTGGATCGCACGCCCGGGCGTGCCCTCGGCCTGGTAACCGACGAACAGGACGTCAGTGGCCGGATCGTCGAGCAGCGCCTTCAGGTAGTTCACGATGCGCCCGCCGGCGCACATCCCGCTGGCGGCGATGACGATCGCCGGGTAGCGCGTGTCCTGAAGATGACGCACCACGCGCAGGTGGTCCTCGTGGCCGTTGACGGTGCGCACCTGCGCGAAGGCCAGCGGATCGCGCCCCTCCGCGAGCCGCTCGCGCGCTTCCTCGTCCCAGAACGGCTTCAGCTGCCGGTAGACGCGCGTGAAGCGCGCCGCGAGCGGCGAGTCGACCACGACTTCCAGCTCGTTCCACGGCAGGTCGCGCGCGACCTCGTCGTCGTGGCGGCGGTGGATGATCTCCTCGATCTCGTACAGCAGTTCCTGCGTGCGCCCGATGCTGAACGCCGGGATCAGCACCGCGCCACGATCGCGCAGCGCGTGCCCGATCACGGCCTCGAGCCGCTCGACGCGCTCGGTGCGGTCCTCGTGCACGCGATCCCCGTAGGTGGCCTCGATCACCAGTTCGTGGCAACCGGCCGGCGCCTCGGGCTCGGGCAGCAGCGGCGTGTGCGCGGCGCCGAGGTCGCCGGAGAACAGCACCCGGCGGCGCCGGCCGTCCGTCGCGCTGACCCGGCATTCGACGTAGACCGAGCCGAGGATGTGCCCGGCGCGGCGCAGCCGGATCTCCAGACCGGTGGCCGCGCCGGTATCGACGCGGTGCCAGCGGTTGCAGGGGAGCGGGCGCAGTTGCGAGCGCAGGCGCTCGACCATGCGCCTGATCAGCGCGCGGTCACGCGTGACGCCCACCCTCAGCGCGTCCTCGATCACCAGCGGCAACAGGATCGCCGAGGGCGCGGAGCAGTAGACGGGGCCATCGAAACCGGCCGCGAGCAGGTGCGGCAGCCGGCCCACGTGGTCCAGGTGCACGTGGGTCAGCACCAGCGCGCGCACGTGGTCGATGGGGAACTCGATCGCGAGGCGGTCGGATCCGGCGCCTTCGCCGGAGGTTTCGGCGCCCTGGAACAGGCCGCAGTCGATCAGGATCGCGGGGGCGTCGGGCCGCTCGGGCGCGCCGAGGCGCAGTTCGTGGCAGGAGCCGGTGACGCCGCGCACCGCGCCGTGATGCAGGATCGTGTACGGCGGGGCATCCATGTCCGCGCGCCTCTCACAACAGCAGCACGCGCACCGGATCGCCGCGCGCGATGGTGCTGCCTGGCGGCACCACCGCGAGGCAATCGGCCCACGCCACCGAGGACAGCACGCCGGAGCTCTGGTTCGGGTACAGCTCGACGCGCGCCGTGTCGCCGCTGCCCGCGATGCGGGCGCGCAGGTACTGCTGGCGGCGGTCGGGCCTGGGGCGCTCGAAATCCGCCGGCACCCGCACCTCGCGCAGCACCACGCTGCCACCGAGCCCCTGCATGCGCTGCAGGAACGGCCGCGCGATCACCTGGAAGGTCACGAACACCGACGAGGGGTTGCCGGGCAGCCCGAAGAAGGGCTTGCCGAGCAGGCGCCCGTAGGCGAGTGGCTTGCCGGGCATGATCGCGAGCTTCCACAGGTGCAGCGTGCCGAGTTCCTCGACCGCGTTCTTCACGTGGTCCTCGTCGCCCACCGATACGCCGCCGGTGGTCACCACGACGTCGGCGCGCGCCGCCGCCTCGCGCAGGCAGGCGCGCGTGGCCTCGGCCGTATCGGGCACCACACCGCAGTCGATCAGTTCGCAGCCCAGTTCCTCGAGCATGCCGCCCAGCAGGTGGCGGTTCGAGTTGTAGATCTTGCCGGGACCCGCGACCTCGCCGGGCTCGACGAGTTCGTCGCCGGTGGACAGCACCGCGACGCGCAGCCGCGCGTGGACGGTGGCGCTGCCGATGCCGACCGAGGCGAGCAGCCCGACGTGCGCCGGCCCCAGCCGCGTGCCGCGTTCCACCACCACCTGGCCGGCGGCGATGTCCTGCCCGCGCGGGCGGATGTTGTCGCCGGCCTCGGGCGCTTTCAGCACCGTGACACGACCGTCGGCGGCCTCGCAGTTCTCCTGCATCACCACGCAGTCGGCGCCGGGCGGCACCTCGGCGCCGGTGAAGATGCGCGCCGCGCTACCGGGCGCGAGCAGGCTGCCCACCGCGCCGGCCGGAATGCGCTGCGCGACCGGAAACTCGCGCTGCCCCGCGGCGAGGTCGGCGTGACGCAGCGCGTAGCCGTCCATCGAGCTGTTGTCGGCCGGCGGCACGTCGATCCCCGCGCGGGCGTCCTCGGCGAGCACGCGCGTACGCAGCGCGGCGAGCGGCAGCGTCTCTACGGCGGTGAGCGGTTCGACGTCGGCGAGCACGCGCGCGAGTGCCTCGTCGACCGGCAGCAGGTCCTGCGTCTTCGCGCCCGCCATCACGCGCGGCTCAGTGCGCGTAACGGCCGAGCAGCACCGGCACGAAATTGCAGGGGCTGAACGTGCTGTCGAGCTGTTCGCGGATGATGTGCTGCCACGCCGTGCGGCAGGCGCCGGTGGAGCCCGGCATGCAGAAGATCACGGTGCCGTTGGCGAAACCGCCGAAGGCGCGCGACTGCAGCGTGGAGCTGCCGATCTCGGCGAAGGAGACCGCGCGGAAGGTTTCGCCGAACCCTTCGATCTGCTTGTCGAACAGCGGCGTCAGCGCCTCGGGGGTGGTGTCGCGCCCGCTGAAGCCGGTGCCGCCGGTGACCAGCACGGCGTGGATGGCCGGATCCGCGATCCAGCGCGAAACGATGGCGCGCAGCTGGTACACGTCGTCCTTCGCGATCGCCTTGTCGGCCAGCGTGTGGCCTTCGGCGACCAGGCTCTCGGCGAGGTACTTGCCGGAGGTGTCGTTGTCCTCGGTGCGGGTGTCGGAGACCGTGAGCACGGCGATGTTGAGGTATTTGCGCTCGGGAATGGCAGGCATGCGATTGATTTCCGTCGATGGGTGGCACATGGTCGCGCGACACGGTCGCGCGGGTCAACAACGCGCGGGCCGCACGGGCTCAGTGTCGGCAGTATTCGGCAACCACGGCCGGCAACGCGGCGCGCCACGGCCGCTGCTTGATGCCGAAGGTGTGCAACAGCTGCTGGCAGTTGAGGATCACGTGGCGTCCGCTGCCGGCGGCGTTGCGCAGCTGCACGCCGCCGCCGCGGATGCGTCCGTACTGCGAGGCAAGCGCGAGCACCGCCTCGGCGAAGTGGTACAACGTGGTCGCGTCGGAGCTGCAGTAGTGGTAGATGCCCCACGGCGTCGCGCCGCAATCGATCTGCAGGATCATCGCGACGACCACGCGCGCGATGTCGCTGGCCGGCGTGGGGCACAGCTTGTCGTCGGTGTACTCGAGGTCCGGTTCACGCTCGAGCTGCCCGATCACGCGCGTGAACAGGTTGTCGCCACCGGAGGCGATCAGCGGCCCCGAACGCAGCACGATGTGTTTGGGCGCGCGCTTCCTCACGTAGCTCTCGGCCTTCAGCACGCGCGCCGTGCGCGCCACGGTGCTGTCCGGGCGGTCCTTCTCGCGGTAGGCGCCGCTCTTGCGGCCGGCAAACATGCCGTCGTCGGACAGGTGGATGAGCACGGCGTCGTGGCTGCGGCAGGCCTTCGCGAGGTTCTTGGTGACCAGCAGGCTGCGCTTGTAGGCAAGCGGATCGTCCCCGCGGAACAATTCCTGCGAGAGCACGTTGATGACCTGGGTGGCGCCATGGAACGTGAAGGCGTGCAGCAGCAGCTTCACGCTCTCGAGCACCGGGTCGTGGCTGGAGATGGAGACGAACGGGATGTCGCGTCCCTGCAGGCTGGCCGCGACTTCGCGTCCGAGGCGACCATCGGCGCCGATGAGGACGACCTTCATGCCGCCGCCACCCGCGCTGCGCCAGAACCGGTCCGGAGATATCGATGGGCGCTAGAAAGGAATATCGTCATCCCAGTCGCTGCTGACGGGGGCCGGTTGCGCGGGCGCCGCCGCCGGCCGTGACGACTGCCGCGGCTCGGCCCCGTAGCCGCCACCGCCTTGCTGCTCGTCGCCGTAGCCACCACCACCACCGGCGCCGCGGCTGTCGAGCATCTGCATCTCGCTGGCGACGATCTCGGTGGTGTACTGGTCGCGACCTTCCTTGTCCTGCCACTTGCGGGTACGGATCGAACCTTCTACGTAGACCTTGCTGCCCTTGCGCAGGTACTCGGCCGCGATCTCGGCCAGCCGGCCGAAGAACACCACGCGGTGCCACTCGGTGCGCTCCTGCATCTGGCCGGTGTTCTTGTCCTTCCACGACTCGGAGGTCGCGAGCCGCACGTTCGTCACCTGGCCACCCGCGGCGGTGGCGCGCGGCTCGGGATCGGCGCCGCAGTTACCGATCAGGATCACCTTGTTGACGCCCCTGGCCATGTTCTCCTCCTCGATTCGCGCGTGTTCGACTGCGGGCGCGCGACTACAACACGCGCCCGCGCCGGGTGTCAATCAGACCGGTCGCACCGGTAGCTCGTGCAGGCGGTCGTCGTCGAAATGGTCGTCGACCTGGATGTAGGCGATGCTCTCGCCGGCCACCACCAGCACCTCGCGCACGCCCGGCAGGCCGTCGAGCTGGGCCGCCACCGCCGCGAGCGGCGTGCCACCGTCGACGCTGAGCGCGATCGAGCGCAGGTATTCCGGCCCGCGCATCCCCAGCGACCACAGGATCCAGGCCGCCGCCAGCGCGGCGCACAGGGCGAGCACGCCCGACACGCCCGCGTGCTGCAGCGTCCAGCCGCCGACGCTGCCACCACAGAAGGCGCCGAAGAACTGGAAGCTCGAATAGATGCCAGAGGCAGTGCCGCGATTCTCGCGCCGCGTGGAGCGGCTGAGCAGCGAGGGGAGCGTCGCCTCGAGGAAGTTGAACGCGAGGAAGAACAGCCACAAGGCGCCGAAGATCGCGTACCGCCCATCACCGGCGCCGGCCAGCGCCGCCAGTGACAGCGCGATCAGCGCCACCGCGCCGATGAAGAAGCCCTTCACGCGCCGGCGGCGCTCAGCGATGACCATCAGCGGGGCCATCAGCAGGAACGAGGTGCCGAGCAGCACGCCGTAGATCCGCCCGTGCGTCTCGCGCGCGATGCCGAGCGTGTCGGCGAGCACGGCGGGAACCGCCAGGAAGATCGCCGTCATGATGAAATGCAGCACGAAGGCGCCGGCGTCGAGGCGTTGCAGCTGACGGTCGGCCAGCGCGCCGCGCAGCAGCTCCCCCAACGGCCTGCTGCGCGCCACCGCGTGCGGCGCCGCGACCGGTGTCGGCACCACGTAGACCGTCAGCAGCAGTCCTATGCCCGACAACAGCGCGATCACCAGGAACAGGCCCTGCAGCCCCGCCCAGGCCGCGATCGGCGGCCCGACGACCAGCGACAGCGCGAACGACAGGCCGATGCTGGCGCCGATCGCGGCCATCGCCTTGCTGCGGTTGTGCTCGCGCGTCACGTCGGCGAGCAGCGCCATCAGCGTGCTCGCGATCGCACCGGCGCCCTGCAGCGCCCGGCCCGCGATGATGCCGTGGATGGTGTCGGCGAAGGCGGCGACGAGGCTGCCGGCCAGGAACACCACCAGCCCGCCGAGGATCACGGGCTTGCGCCCCACGCGGTCGGACAGGATTCCCAGCGGCAGTTGCAGGCAGGCCTGGCTCAGGCCGTAGATGCCGAGTGCCAGGCCGACCAGCACCGGCGTGGTGCCCGGCAGGTCGCGCGCGTACAGCGCGAGCACCGGCAGCAGCATGAACAGCCCGAGCATGCGGGCCATGTACAGGCTGGCGAGCGAGACGACCGCGCGGGTTTCGGTGGCTGAGAATCCGGTTCGGGACAACGGTGAGGGGTCCGGCGGGTGGCACGATGCGAAGCGCGCATGCTAGCAACATCGCGCGCGCGGTGTCATGGGAGGAAATACCGCGCGCCGCGTTGGGAAAACTCGCATGGCGGGCACGCCGACCGCGGCGCGATAGTCGCAGCGGGCCACGGCAGCAGGGACGCAGTCATGGACGGCTGGTTCGTGTTCATCGTCGCGGGGCCGGCACAACGCGCGCTGCGCACCGGCCTGACGCGCGACCCGGCATTGCGAGCGTGCCGTTCGCCGGCGGCGGACCGCCTGCTCTATTTCGAGCTGTGCGCGGATGCCGACGCGGCCTGCCGCCGCCAGCGCCAGCTGCGCCACTGGAGCCACGCGCGCCGCGCCCGGCTGGTCAGCACCATGAACCCCCTGTGGCGCGACCTGCGAACGCTCTGGTAGGTACGGCCCGTGGCCGAACAATGTCCCGTAGGTTCGGCCTGTGGCCGAAC
>CAUJIL010000002.1 GCA_963204845.1 Pseudomonadota bacterium
CGTAGCCGGCGCGCAGGCGCGACCACAGGTCGTCGTGGTCGCCCGTTATGCCGGCGGCGTCCAGCAGCGACTCCGGCACGCACAGCGTGCCGTCGTCGGCGGCGGCTTCCTGCACCGGCCAGTACGCGAGCTGGTCGTAGATGCTCTCGCGCTCACGCATGCCATCCGGTGTTCCCGGCAGGTGCAGCGCGGTGCGTGGTGCGCAGCCTGCGATCAGCAGCGAGGCCACCGCGAGCGGCAGCAGCCGCTGCAGTCGCAGCGCCCCGGAGCGGGAACGCGCCATCAGCGAAAAACGTCCTTCCAGGCCCGAATCACCGCAAAGACCTCGTGATCCTGTGCAAGTTCCCGGCCCGCGCGCGCCACGGCGGCGGCGCGCACCGCGGCGGCGCCGCCGCGCCGGAACGGATTGGTCGCCAGCTCGAGTCCGAGCGTCGAGGGAACCGTGGGTTCGCCGCGCGCGCGGCGCGCGCGGTCGATTTCGCTGCGCTGCCGAAGATCGGCGTTCGCGGGTTCCACCGCCAGCGCGAACTCGATGTTGCCGAGCGTGTATTCGTGCGCGCAGCAGACCTGAGTGCGCTCGGGCAACGCGGCAAGGCGTTGCAGCGAGGCGTGCATCATGCGCGCATCGCCCTCGAAGATGCGCCCGCAGCCGCAGCCGAACAGCGCGTCACCGCAGAACAGCAGCGGTGCGCTGTTCGCGTCGCCGGCGATGAAGTAGGCGATGTGATCCAGCGTGTGTCCGGGGACCGTGATCACGCGCGCCGGTTTGCCGAGCACGTCGATGATGGCGCCGTCGCCAAGCGGAATCGTGACGCACGCCGCCGGGGAATCGTGTGGCCCGTAGACCGGCACGTGCGGGTGACAGGCGCACAGATCGGCCACGCCGCCGACGTGATCGGGGTGATGGTGCGTGACGAGGATGGCGCCGAGTTCGAGGCCGTGTTTCCCGAGGGCTGCGATCACCGGAGCCGCATCGCCGGGATCCACGACCGCGGCGCGACCGTGTCCGTCCTCGATGAGCCAGATGTAGTTGTCGGCAAAGGCCGGTAACGGACGTGCTGCTAGCATCGTGGGCCTGAATCCGTGATCCGGGCCGGGCATGATATAGTGCCCGCGCCAGATTACCAACCCGGGCCCGCGGCCGCGCGCGGCCACGACGAACTGCAGGACCGATGCCGGAACGACGCCCCGACGACGATTTCGCCGCGCTCGCCGACTGGTTCGACGGCGCGCTCGGCGCCCACGTGCTCGCCGCCGAGCGTGATCTGCTCGAGCGGCGATTGCCGGATCTGTATGGATTCCACCTGATGCAGCTTGGCGTTGCCGACCGGTTGCGGCTCTGCGACAGCAGCATGATCCGCCATCGTTTCGTGCTCGCGCGCTCGCCTGCGGCGCGCGAGGTGAGCGGATGCGCCGAGCCGGAGCATCTGCCGATCGACGCCGACAGCATCGACGTGGTGCTGCTGCACCATGTGCTCGAGTACAGCGCGCAGCCGCACCAGCTGTTGCGCGAGGCTGCGCGCGTGGTCGTGCCGCACGGGCACTTGCTGGTGCTGGGTTTCAACCCGTGGAGCCTGTTCGGGCTGCGCGCCGCGCTTGGGCGACGCGTGGGGCAGCGCCCGGTGTGGAGCGGCGCCACGCTGGGTGCGCGGCGCGTCAAGGACTGGCTCGCGTTGCTGGATTTCGCGGTCGAGGACGTGCAGTACCGCGTGCACCTGCCTCCGCTCGACCACGCACGCGCGCTGGCGCGCCTCGGCGGCATCGACCGCGCGGCGGCGCGCCTGCAACTGCCGGCCGGCGCCGTCTACCTGATCCACGCGCGCAAGCAGATCAGCGCGCTCACACCGGTGCGCAATGCGCGCTGGACGATGCGGCCGCGCCTGGCAACCCTGCCGTTGGCCTCGCCCAGCGCGCGTGACACCACGCTGCACTGAGCCGTCCGCCGATGAAACACATCGAGATATTCACCGACGGCGCCTGCCGCGGCAACCCGGGGCGCGGCGGCTGGGGGGTGCTGTTGCGCCACGGCGACCGCGAGCGCGAACTGTGCGGCGGCGAGGCGCTCACGACGAACAACCGCATGGAGCTGACCGCGGCGATCCAGGCGCTGGCGGCGCTGCGGGAGCGTTGCGACGTCGATCTGTACACGGACTCGCAGTACGTGCGCGACGGCGTCACGCAGTGGATGGCGAACTGGAAACGGCGGGGCTGGCGCACCGCCGATCGCAAGCCGGTCAAGAACATCGATCTGTGGCAGGCGCTCGACCGCGAGGCAGCCCGCCACGAGGTGCGCTGGCATTGGGTGCGCGGCCACAGCGGGCACGACGGCAACGAGCGCGCCGATCAGCTCGCCAATCGCGGCATCGACGAACTTGCAACCGAAGTGGAGCCCCGCTGATGCGCCAGATCGTGCTCGACACCGAGACCACCGGACTCGATCCCGCGCAGGGACACCGCGTCGTCGAGATCGGCTGCGTGGAGATGATTGACCGGCGGCTCACCGGCAAGCGCTTTCATCGCTACCTGAGTCCGGGGCGTCCGGTGGACGAGGGGGCGGTCGAAGTGCACGGACTCACCGATGCGTTCCTCGCCGACAAGCCGGCGTTCGCGCAGGTTGCCGACGAGTTCCTGGGTTTCGTGCGCGAGTCCGAGCTGATCATCCACAACGCGCCGTTCGATCTCGCGTTCCTCGATGCCGAGCTCGCGTTGCTCGGGCCCGAACGCGGTCGCATGGCCGATTACTGTACGCACACCGATACGCTGGCGATGGCACGCGCGCGTCATCCTGGTCAACGCAACAGCCTGGATGCACTTTGCAAGCGCTATTTCGTCGACAATTCGCAGCGAGAGCTGCACGGGGCGCTGCTCGATGCCGAGATTCTCGCCGACGTCTACCTGAACATGACCGGCGGCCAGACCGCGCTGGAACTCGGCGGCGAGGAGCAGGGGCGCTTGCACGCGGGCGAGCACGAGGCACGGATCACGCGTCTGGCGTCTGGCCGGGCGGCGCTGCGCGTGATCGCGGCCAGCGACGAGGAGCTCGCGCTGCACCGCCAGCGGCTGCAGGAAATCGCCAAGGCCAGCGGCGGCAAGTGCCTCTGGGCCGACTGACGCGGTCACGGGCGTAATCCCCGCGGACGTCTATACTGCACTGCGCAACAGCGCGTCGCCGGGAAAGCGGCGCCACGCGTCGTGCATCGTTCAGGGAGGTCGTCCGGTGGCCCTCGTTCCCAGGCCCAGCATCACATCGATCGAGATTGCTCGCCCCGAGTTCGAGCGCCTGCTCGAGGCAGCGCACGAGAGCTTCGCGCGCGGCGTGAGCGGTGACGCCGAAGCGCTCGCCGCGTGCATCGTGCAACTGCGCCAGGCCGACGGCGTGCTGCGCATGCTCGAGCTGCACGACGCGGCGCGGCTGGCGCACGACATGGCAGAAGCTGCCGCGAGCGAGCAAGGCGCCGCCGCCGAGGAGATCAACGCGGCCTTCGCGGTGCTGGCACGCTACCCGGCTTACGTCAGCGCGCGACGCGAGGCGCGTCCCGAACTGCTGCGCCCCGAGCACGACGCGCTCTGCGCGCGCGGCGGACTCGAGGCACTGCCTGAGGACTGTTTCCTGCCGCAGCCCGTTGCGTCGGGCTGCCGTTGTCCCGCACGCGCGCCGCTGGCCGATGCGGTGGCGGACCTGCCGCGGCGGTTGCGCCATCTGTACCAGCTGGGGCTGCTCGCGGTGGTGCGCGGCCGTTTTGATCCGGTACACGTACAGATGATGCGCCGGGCCTGCGATCGTATGCTGGCACTGACCGGTGGTGGCGCGGCCGGTGAGCGCTGGTGGTTGCTCGGTGGCGTGCTCGAGGGGGTCGCCAGCGGTGCGCTGCGCGCCACACCCGCTCGCATCCGCGCGCTGAGCACGGGCGACGGCTGGCTGCGCACGCGGGTGCGCGACGCCGGGCGCGGCGACGAGGCGCTCGACGCCACGCAGCGTAGCGCCCTGCTTGCGCTGGTGGCGCGTGCCGGTGCGGGCGAACGCATTGCCGAGATCCGCCGGCATACTGGCGTGGAACTGGTGCTGCCCGACGACGATGCCCTGGCCGGGGAGCGCCGGCGCTTGCTCGGCGCGGCCGATGGCGATGCCGCGATGACGATCGCGGCTGCGCGGGCGGAGTTCGGATCGGTGCGCCGGACACTCGATTCGCTCGCACCGGGGGCAATTGCCGGCCCGGAGCAGCTCGGCGAGGTCGTGGCAGCGCTGCGGCGCGTCGCGCAGACCTTCGCGGCCGACGGCCTGGCGGACGCCGCGGCACGGCTCGAGGCGTGCACCACGGAACTCGACGACAGTCTGCGCACCACGGCCGGGACGGATGCTCCTGCGCTGCAGCGTCTGGCTGATGCGGTGGTCGAGGCAGAGGTCGCGCTGGACGGCTTTGCGCGTGAGCACGGTCTCGAGCATGCGCTGCATGGCGGCGCGGCCACCGGTGACACGATCACGCAGGCGCGCAGCGCGACTTTCGCTCTCGCGCGCGAATGCATCGACAACGCCAAGCGCGAGCTCGCCGCCGCGGTCGATGCCGGGGTGTCCGGCCAATCGATCGGCGGTGCGCGCGCGCAGCTCGATGCGGTGCGTGGCGCGTTGCGAATGCTCGGGCACGCGAGCGCGACCGCGGTCGCGGCGCGGGCGCTTGCGCTGCTCGACGCCGGCGGCGGTGATGCCGGCGGCGCCGATCGCGGCGAAGGACTTGCCGACGCGCTGATCGCGCTCGAGTACTGCATCGCTTCGCTGCAGGTCGGAGACGAACCCGATCGCCGGGTGCTCGAACTGGCGCGCATCGTCGCGTAGGCCGGCGCAACGTCGAATGTGCTAGGCTCCCGCGCGCCATGGCGACGAGGCAATGCCTGTGTGGGAATTCCTGACGGACTACGGACTGTTCCTGGCCAAGACGGCGACCGTGCTGGGCGGGGTGCTGGTGGCCGCGATCGGGGTGGCCGGCCTCGTCGCGCGGGCGCGTGGCGGTGGCGAGGACGGGCACATCGAGGTGCGCAAGCTGAACAGTCGCCTCGATGCGATGCGCGATGCGCTGCACGCCGCGACGCTCGACGAGCGCGAGTACAAGCGCTGGCGCAAGACCGAGCGCAAGGCCGCGAAGGCGAGGCGCGGGAAGGACGGCGCGGCGCCCGTTGACGGTGGCGCAGCGGCCGCGGAGGCCAGGCCTCCGCGGCGGGTGTTCGTGCTCGGCTTCCACGGCGACCTGCGTGCGCATGCGGTGCGCAACCTCCGTGAGGAGATCACCGCGCTGCTGACGCTCGCCGAGGCGCAGGACCGCGTCGTGCTGCGGCTGGAGAGCAGCGGCGGCATGGTGCATTCCTACGGCCTCGCCGCGGCCCAGCTCGCGAGGGTGCGCGAGCGCGGCATCCCGCTCACCGTATGCGTGGACAAGGTGGCGGCGAGCGGCGGCTACCTGATGGCCTGCGTCGCCGAGCGGATCGTGGCGGCCCCGTTTGCGATGCTCGGCAGCATCGGCGTGGTCGCGCAGATCCCCAATTTCCACCGCCTGTTGCGCAAGCACGACATCGATTACGAGCTACTGACCGCGGGGCAGTACAAGCGCACGTTGACGGTGTTCGGCCGCAACACCGAGGCTGCGCGCCAGAAGTTCGCCGAGGAACTGGAGGACACGCACGCGTTGTTCCGCGAGTTCGTGCAGCGTTTCCGCCCGTCGCTCGAGGTCGCGGCCGTGGCGACCGGCGAGGTCTGGTTCGGGGAACGCGCGCTCGGTCTCGGGCTGGTTGACGCGCTCGGCACCAGCGATGCGCTGTTGCAGGACGCCGCGCGCGAATCCGATGTGCTCGAGGTGCGCTACGTCGAACGGCGCGGTCTGCAGCAGCGCTTCGGTCTGGCGGTCGAGAGCGCGGTCAGACGTGGCGTCGAGCAGGCGCTCGACGGCCTGACGGAGCCAGGGAGCAGGACCCGCTGAGGGCGGGAAAGGGCTCGGAAACTGTCGCAGCAGTGCGGGAGGCGTGCGGTGGCGGCACCGCACGCAGGGACGACCGCACCGAAAAAGGTTTCGCCCGCCCGCCGTCAGCGCGGCTTGATCGTCTCGAACTCGGGTAGCACGGGTTCGGGTTCGGGTGTGAGGCGCGAGCGCGGCGCGCTCGCCTGGCGCTCGCGGATGAAATCGTAACGCTGGCGCGTGATCCCTTCGACCTGCGCATCGTCCTTCAGGATGGTCGGGTGGATGAATACCATCAGGTTGGTCTTGCCGCGCGAACGGTTGGTACTGCTGAAGAGCTTGCCGAGCAGCGGGAGGTCGCCGAGCAGCGGTATCTTGGACCGGGTGACGCTGGCGTCGTCCTGCAGCAGACCCCCGATCACCAGCGTCTGACCATCCTTGATCAACGCCTTGGTGCGCACGAGACGCTTGTTCGTGACGATGTCGGACGCGATGTCCACCGACGGCGCGATGCTCTCTGTGCTCTGCTTCAGGTCGAGCGTGATCGAATCGCCGCGGTTGATCTGCGGCTTGATCAGCAGGTTCAGGCCGATGTCCTGGCGCTGGATCGTGGTGAACGGATTCTCGGTCGAGGAGGCCGGTCCGGTGGACTCGCCGGTCTTGAACGGCACGTTTTGTCCGACCAGCAGTTCGGCTTCCTCGTTGTCGAGCGCGACGATGGTAGGCGTGGAGAGGATGTTCGCGCGGGTCGTCGACGACAGGGCGCGGATCACGGCCTTCAGGTCGCCATTCTCGAAGTAGCCCAGCGACAGTCCGGCGCCTGGCCGGAAACTCACGTTGCCGTCGTCGTCGGTGACCAGTCCGGTGCCGAGCGTGCCTGGCAGGTTCACCGCGGCGTTGCCGCCCGAGGAAGGAAAGTTCTCGCCTTCGCTCCACACCCACGACACGCCCAGGTCGCGCGCGTCATCGTCGGTGATTTCGACGATCAGCGCCTCGACCAGCACTTGTGCGCGGCGGATGTCGACCTGCTCGACAATCGAGCGCAGCCTGGCGAGCACATCGGGTGGTGCATTGATCACCAGCGCGTTGGTGCTCTTGCTGGCCTCGATGGATACCCTGCTGCGCGCGTCCTCGCCCGTGCCTTCCTGCAGCGCGCCGGCAATGCCCTTGAGGATTGGGAGCATCTCCTCGGCCTGCACATACTGCAGGTAGACGACGTCGGTGCTGCCGCCGGCCACCTCGCGGTCCAGGCTCTCGATGATGGCACGCACGCGGCGGCGATTCTCCGGCTCCCCGCTGAGCAGGATCGAATTGGTGCGCGTGTCGACCGACAGGCTGACGAAGCGGAAGCCCTCCTCGCCGGCGAGGCCGGGGACCAGCTTCTCGAGCGTGGCGGCCACCTCTTCGGCGTTGGCGTGGCGCAGCGCGACCGCCTCGAACTGGAGGTCGCTCGCGCGGTCCAGCGTGCGCACGATCTCGGCGATGCGGCGCACGTTGTTGGCCGTCGAGGTCACGATCAGGCTGTTGCTCTCGGGATAGGCAGCGAGCATGCCGGTCTCGGGGACCAGCGGGCGCAGGTTCGCAGCGAGTTGTTCGACCGGGACGTTGCGCGGTTTGATCACCTGTACCACGACTTCACCACCGCCGGCGCCGCCGAGCGGCGGGCTGCTGGCGTTGGCCATCGCCTGCGGTACGATCTTCACGGTGCCGTCGGTGTCGATCGCGGCGAAGCCGTGCACCTCGAGCGTGGCGAGGAACACCTGGTAAGCCTCGGCGCTGGTCAGCGGCTCGGAGGAGAGCACGGTGACCTTGCCTTGCACGTCCTTGTGGACCACGAGGTTCTTGCCGGTCACGTCGGCCACCCACTGGATCAGCGCGCGGATATCCGCATCGCGCATGTTCATCACCAGCTTGTTGTCGGTGGCGAGCGCGCCCAGCGCGAGCAGGGTGCCGAGCAGAACGGCGGACAGACGTCGGACGGCCGCGGGAAAACGTGCATTCGCGTGGGTTTGCTTCATTGGCGGGACCGGTTGCGCAGTTCCTCGAGGCGCTGGCGCACCAGGCGCGCCTTGTCCTCGGCGGGTAGGTGAGCGGGAATCGGCACGGCGCCATCGGTCGCCGCCGACGCCGCGGGCAGTGACGGCGGGGACCCGACCCCGGCAGGGGGGGGCGCGGATGGCGCGCCCGCGGCCTCGATGGCCGGGAAACCGAGCCGCTCCTCGCGGCCCTGGACCAGCAGTACGACGTGGTCGCGCCGCACGTCCTTCAATTGCG
>CAUJIL010000003.1 GCA_963204845.1 Pseudomonadota bacterium
AGCAGGTTGGGCAGGGCATTGCCGGTGGCGCGTGCATCGCCCGCCGCGGGGAGCAGCGCGAGATTCTCGACGTGATCCTCGAGCGTGCGGCCGACGCGCGATTGCACCGAATCCCGGCCGCCGTCGGCGTGCTCGACGACGCGGTCACCGCCGTGGTCGACGATGTAGGTGTCGTCGCCGCCACCACCGTCCATGGTGTCGGAGCCGGCGCGCCCGTCGAGCAGGTTCGCTGCAGGGTTGCCCGTGAGTGTGTTGGCCAGCTCGTTGCCGGAGCCGTCGATCGCCAGCGTGCCGGAGAGCACCAGCCGCTCGACGTGCGCCGCCAGCACGTGAGCGATGCTGGCGAGCACCGTGTCGTCACCTTCGTCCGCGTTCTCGACGACGCGATCGCCGGCCTGCGCCACGAGATACATGTCGTCACCGCCACCGCCGAGCATCGTGTCGGCGCCGCCGCGGCCATCGAGCCGGTTGGCGGCGGAATTGCCTGCGAGGCGGTTTGCCGCGGCGTTGCCGGTGGCGTCGATGGGCTCGCTGGCGCCAAGTTCCAGGTTCTCGACATCGGGCAGCTCGGCGAGCGACCAGCTGATCGGTGAACGCACCGTGTCGTTGCCGTTGCCGGGGCGCTCGGAGACCAGATCCTGCAGCGAATCCACGATGTAGATATCGTTGCCCGTGCCACCGTCGAGTGTGTCGGCGCCGCCGGCGCCGTCGAGTACCTGCGTGCCGTCGGCGCCGCGCAGCACGTCGTCACGCGCGCTGCCTGTCAGCACCGGGTCACCGATCGCGTTGCCGTCGGCATCGTGGCGCTGCCCGACGATCTCGCCGGTGTCGGCGACGGCCAGCATCCAGCCGCCGTCGACGAGTCCCGCGAGCTGGGGCGCGGGGGGCGACGGCAGCGGCCACGGCGGGGCATCGGTCGCGAACACGACCGCCTCGCCACTGCGATTGCCGGCGGCGTCGAATGCCTGCATCAGCGCCGCGGCCTGCTCGTCCGCACTGCCTCGCCACCCGACCACGAAGCCTCCGTTGGCGAGAGCGGCGACCGAAGCGCCGGAGTCGGCGATGTCCTCCGACGTATCGACGGCGATCGGCGTTCCGATCGCGTTTCCATCCGCGTCGAACAACTGCACATTGACGCCCCAGCCCTGGCGCAAAGGATCGAACCCGGACTGCCAGACGACGACGAAACCGCCGCCGCTCAGCGCGGCGATGCTGGAATCGTGGTGAATGAGGTCGATGTACTGCGAGCTCACGCTGCGCACCGCGCCGGCGGTGCCGTCGGCGTTGTAGACGCGGGCGCGGATCGCGCTTCCCGCGGAGTCGTCGAACCAGGCGATCGCGAATCCCCCGTCGGCGAGTGCTGCCACCGAGTGCGTTCCCGGTGCCTGATTGCCCTGCGTGGTATCGCTGACACGAAACTCGACGCCACCGTTTCCCGCGGCGTCGAAACGTCTGGCATAGACGCCGGCGACGCTGCCGTCCTGGCCGTCGGATTCCCAGCTCACCACGAATCCGCCATCGGCCAGCGTTGCCACCGACGGGATCCACTGCATTGCGGTCCGGTAGTCGTTGACGCGGAACTCGCTGCCGAGCGCCTGCCCGGTGGCGTCGAAGCGCCGTGCGTGGACGTCCCAATCGCTCTCGCCGGCAGCGACCGTCCATACCACGACGAAACTGCCGTCGCCGAACACCGCCACGGCGGGCACTTGTGGCGCGGCGGTTCCATCGACGCTCACGCCGAGGCTGAACTCCGATGCGTGGCCGTTCTCGTCGAAGCTGCGGGCGTATATGCGCGTCGCGAACGCTTCGTCCTGCGTGCCCCACGCCAGCACGTAGCCTCCGTCCGGGCGGGCAGCGATGCGGCTGTCATAGGCATCGGTCGCCAGCGTGAGTGGTCCGGATTCGCCGAGCGTGTACTCACGGTCGGTGAAGCGCAGGATCTCGATCCCGCTCAGCGTATCGGTTCCCGTGTCGCCGTCGACGACGTTGCGGTCGCGCAGCCAGCGGCTGCCGCCGGCAGTGCCCAGCATGAAGGCCGCCGCGTTGCCGGCGAATATCGCGGTGTCGGTGCCGGTGCCACCTTCCAGCGTGTCGTCTCCGCCGCGCCCGGTGAGCACATCGTTGCCGGCATTGCCGTGGAGGCGGTTCGCGGCGGCGGTGCCGGACAGGCGATCGTCCCAGGCGCTTCCCTGAGCGTGTTCGACAGCGCGTATGAGATCGCTGCCGCTGCCGCCGGTGGTCTGAGCGACCGTCAGCGCGAGATCGAGCGTGATCGCTGCCGCAGCGTCCGCGTAAACAGCCAGGTCGCTCCCGTCGCCGCCGTCGAGGGTGTCGTTCCCCGCACCTCCCTGCAAGGTGTCGTCTCCGGCGCCGGAGGCCAGCGAATCGTTGCCCGCATAGGCCAGCAGGTAATCGTCACCGCTGCCGGACACGATGTGGTCGTTACCGCCCAGCATGTCGGCGTCGGTGCCTTCGAATTCGAGCGGAATCGCGATATCGGTGATTTGCAGCAACGGCACGCGGGCGTCACCGTCGATCAGATCCACGATCACGGCAGTCGAGATCCCGGTCGGTTCGCCTTCGTCAGTGAGACTGAAGTCGCCCTCGATCCGCTGAATCACCCCGAGCGCCTCGACTTCCAGCGCGTTTGCGCGCTGCTGTGCGAGGTCTCCGGTGATCGTCGTCGTGATCGCCGCGCCCGTGGCATCGTACTGGCGTACGCGGTACAGCGTGGCGGTGTCCGCCAGCACTTCCTCGCGTACCGGTAAGAAACCGAGAATGAAGGCTTCAGAGGTCTGGAAGGGGGCGATGTGATAGCCCTCGTCCTCGAAGCGCATGTCAGCAGCGAAATTACCGATCGTCACGGTGGCCATGGCGGATCGCCCCCCCCTGCGGCACTACTCTCTTGGAAAGGCTACTGCGGTCGTGACCGGCTACCCATAGTCCAGATCAAGGTTCCGACGATTGGGCTGGCGATCGGTCCACGAGCAGCCCTCGCCATATACGAATTGCGGTGGAGCGAGCGTGCCGGCAATGGTGGCGTCGGATAGGTGCAGGTTCGGCCTGTGGCCGAACAATTCATGTCCGGGCACAGCCCGGACCTACGCGAACAGGTCCGGGCACAACCCGGACGCGAACGGTCAGGGACGGGGCGCCGCGTGGAGCTGCACGCGGTCGCGGCCGGCGGCCTTGGCGGCGTAGCAGGCGGCATCGGCGGTGTTCATGAGCAACGCGGCATCCGCGCTCGCGGCGTCGATCGGCGCGACGCCGATACTGGCGCCGATCGTGAACTCGTGTCCTTGCCACGCGAAGCGGAAATCACGCACGGCGTCGCACAGCTCCTGCGCTATCTCCAGCGCCTTGTTGCTGCGGCAGTGCTCGAGCAGCACGCCGAACTCGTCGCCGCCCAGGCGCGCGAGGGTGTCGCGCTGGCGCAGCCGCTGGTGCAGCAGCAGGCTGACCTCGCGCAGCAGTTGGTCGCCGGCGGCGTGGCCGCAGGTGTCGTTGACCACCTTGAAGCGATCCAGGTCGAGAAAGCACAGCGCGTGCACGCTGCCCGTGGAGCGTGCACCCTCGATTGCGTTCGCCAGCCGGATCTCGAATTCGCGGCGGTTCACCAGGCCGGTCAGCGCATCGTGCGAGGCTTGCCATGCGAGCCGGGTGGTACGCGCGTGCGCCTCGGTGACGTCGCGGAACACCATCACGGCGCCGAGCACCTCGTCGCCGATGCGCAGCGGCTGCGAGGAGTACTCGGCGGTCAGTGCGCTGCCGTCGGCGCGCCACAGCGTCTCCACCAGTCCGCGCCGTGCGATGCCGGTGCGGAACGCGTCGTAGATCGGGCATTGCTCGGCGGGGTAGGGCGAACCGTCGCTGCGGCTGTGGTGGATCCGCGGGTGCGTGGGCTGACCGAGCATCTCCTCGCGCCGGTAGCCGAGCATCTCCAGCGCAGCGTCGTTCACGAAGGTGCAGCGGCCTTCGGTATCCAGCCCGTAGATGCCTTCACCGGCCGATTCGAGCAGCAGGCGGAAACGCTCCTCGCTGGCGCGCAGCGCGTTCTCCGCGAGCCGGCGCTCCTCGATCCCGGCCAGCAGGCGCGCGTTCGCCTGCTCCAGCAGCCGGGTCTGCTCGGCGAGTTGCGCGGTGCGCACCTCGACCATGCGCTCGAGGCGCTGGCGCAGCTCCTCTTCGGTGCGTCGGTCCTCGGTCACATCGATGCGCACGCCCTGCAGGAACAACGGTTCGCCGTTGGCGTCGCGAACCAGGCGCGCCTCGTCGAGCAGCCAGCGCGGTGTGCCGTCGGCGGCCAGCACGCGGTACTCACGGCGCAGCGGCTCGCCGGATGCGCAGCTCTCGAGGTACGCGGCGCGCAGATCGTCGCGGTCCTGCGGATGCACGCGCGCGAGCACGCCATCGGGGTCGGGGAGCAGATCCCGCGGGTCGAATCCCAGCGAATTCACCTGCGGGCTCACATACAGCAGACGCGCGGAACCGTCGGGTGCGGCCATGTACGTGATGGCGGGAATCTGCTCGACCAGGGTGCGGAACTTGGCCTCGGCGGCGCGCTTCTCCGCGTCGAGGCGCTGCTCGCGCAGCACGCGCTCGATCACCGCCGGCAGCAGTTGCAGGTGGCTGCGCTCGTTGTCCTTGACCAGGTAGTCGCGCGCGCCGTGGCGCATCGCCTGCACCGCCATCGCGACGTTGTCGGCGCCGGTCAGCATCAGCACCGGGATGCCGGGATCACCGTCGCCGGCCCGCAGTTCGGCCAGGAACTCGAGTCCGCTGAGATCCGGCAGATGGTAGTCGAGCAGCACCAGGTCCGGCTGTTGCTCGCGCGCGAGCGTGATGCCCTCGCGGGCGGTGGCGGCTTCGCTCAGCTCGAAGTCGTACTCCGCGTGTCCGGCCAACGCGCGCCGGCAGGCCAGGCGATCGACCAGGTCGTCGTCGACCAGCAGCACGCGCACGCGGGTGCGTTGCGTCATTGAATTCACTCCGGCATTTCGCTGATGGTCCAGTACGCATCGACGGTGCGCATGGTGTCGACGAAGCGCTGGTAGTCGACCGGCTTGCGGATATAGCCCGCGACCCCCAGATCGAAACTCTGCACCTTGTCGCGTTGCTCCTCTGACGTGGTCAGCACGATCACCGGGATGCGGCGGAAGCGGTGGCCCTCTGCCTTGACGACGCGCAGGAACTCGATGCCGCCCATCACCGGCATGTTGAGGTCGAGCAGGATCAGGCAGGGCCGCTCGTGGCGCGGATCGTCGAGCCAGGCGAGCGCCGCCTCGCCGTTCTCGACGTGCTCGATCGGGTTGGTGATGTGAAGCGCCCTCAGCGCGCGACGCACGGTCATGGTGTCGATCTGGTCGTCCTCGACCAGCAGGATGGGCTTGGCGTCGGACTTCATGCGCGGTGCTCTCCTCGGGTTGCGGGTTGACCTGCTTTCGGCAGCGTGAAATGGAAGGTGGCACCGGCGCCGAGTTGCGACTCCACCCAGGCCTGGCCGCCGTGCAGTTCGACGATCTTGCGCACCAGCGCGAGGCCGACGCCGGTACTTTCCTTGCGGTCGCGCGGCGTCAGGACCTGGAACAGCTGGAAGATGCGCTCGTGGTGGCGCGGCTCGATGCCCGGGCCGTTGTCGGCGACGCTGATGCGCCAGCGCTCGCCCTGGTCGGTGGCGAAGACGCGGATCGCGCACTGCGCCTTGTCACGGTGCGCGATTGCGTTGCCGATCAGGTTCTGCAGCACCTGTTGCAGCCGGGTCGGGTCGCCCTCGACGACCGGCAGCGTGCCTTCGACCGTGACCGTGACCTCCGGCGGCAGTGCGAGCAATTGCAGCGCCTGCGCGACCAGGGCGTGCAGATCGACCTGCGCGCGCGCCGGTTCCGCGCGCCCGACACGTGAATACTCCAGGATGCCGTCGATCAGCGCGTCCATGCGCGTCACCCGGTTCTTCATCAGCGACAGGTACTCGCGACCCTGGTCGTCGAGCGCTGCGGCGTAGTCGGCGAGCAGCCAGTCAGCCAGCGAGCCGATGCCGCGCAGCGGTGCCTTCAGGTCGTGGGAAACGACGTACGCGAAATTCTCCAGTTCCTCGTTCATCGTGCGCAGGTCCGCGATCAGCGCGTTCTGCCGTGCCTCGGCCTCGCGGCGTTGCGTGAGGTCGTGCAGCACACCGGTGAAGTGCGACTCGCCGCCAAGCACCATCTCGCCGACCGACAACCCCACCGGCACCTCGCTGCCGTCCTTGCGGCGCGCGCCCAGTTCGCGCACCACGCCGATCAGGTTCGCTCCGTGGCCGCGCAGATAGCGCTCGAGGTAGCCGTCGTGGCGGCTGCGGTGCGGCTCCGGCATCAGCAGCGAGACGTTGCGGCCCACGTCCTCCGCGGCGCCGTCGCCGAACAGCCGCTCGGCGGCGGGATTGAAGCTCTCGATCAGGCCGTGC
>CAUJIL010000004.1 GCA_963204845.1 Pseudomonadota bacterium
GCTGGCGAGGTGTTCGCGCACGCCAGCGGCCGCGTCGCTGATCGGTGCCGCTGCCGCCTCGAAGATCGGCGCGACCCGCGCGTGTTCGCGTCCGGGCAGTCCGACGTGGTAGTCGGCGTCGAGCGGTCCGCCGAGGTGCTCACGCAACGCCCTGCCGAACGGCACACCGAGCCGGCGCACCACCGGTTCGCCGATCAGGAAACCATGCGTGTTGACGTGGTAGCCGTGCGCGCTGCCGGGTTCCCAGAACGCTTCCTGGGCCGCGAGCGCGCTGCTCATCGTCGACCAGTCCCAGAGCGCCTCCGGCGGCAGCGGGCGACGCACCCCGGGCAGCCCGCCGCGATGCGCGAGCAACATGCGCAGCGTGATCCGCTCCTTGCCGGCGCTCGCTATCTCGGGCCAGACGGAGGCGAGCGGGCGGTCGAGCGCCAGTTCGCCGCGCTCCACCAGCGACAGCACCAGCATCGAGGCCACCCCCTTGCCGACCGAGTAGATGTTGACCAGCGTGTCCTGCTCCCAGGGCCGCGTGCGGGCGATGTCCTGGTGCCCGCCCCACAGATCGACGACCTTGCGCCCGTCGACGAACACGCAGACCGCGGCACCGAGTTCGTTGCGTGCGCGGAAGTTCTCGCGGAAGGCCTCGGCCGTCGCGGCGAAGGCCGGATCGCACTGACCGCCGATCGGCGGGTCGCCGGCGGGGCTGGAGTCGCTCACGGTTGCGGTGCTCATGGCGGCATCCTCGCGTTCGGCCGTAGGTCCGGGCTGCGCCCGGACATTCGTTCGGCCAGAGGCCGAACCTACGCGGACATTCGTTCGGCCGCAGGCCGAACCTACGGGACATTCGTGCGATACCTGTTCGGCCACAGGCCGAACCTACACGGTCATCGGCTGGCCGTCGAGTCCGCGCACCTCGCGGCCGTAGCGTTCGAGCAGCGGTCCGCTGAGCACGCACAGACCCGAGCAGGTCGCGGGCGGCTCGCTGCACAGCAGCAGCGCGGCTTCCGCCATCTGTTCCAGCGGCTCCCAGATCGCTTCCTTGTCGATGGTGTTGATGTGCAATGCGCCTTCGCTGGCCACCGCCTCGACCGGCGCGAGCGTGTTGACCGCGACGTTCTGCTCGGCGAGTTCCACCGCCGCGCCCGCGCTCATGCGCTCCAGCGCGGCCTTGGTGCTCGCGTAGATGGTCGGACCGGTTTCGCGGTGGAAGCGCTCGTAGCGCGGGTCGCTGCCCCACGGCGCCGACGGTGGCATCCGTGTCGTCGCGCTCGAGATGTTCAGCATCCAGCCGGCGCCGCGCTCGCGCATCGACGGCAGCGCGCGCTGCATCAGGTCGAGCGGCGACTGGAAGTTGATCTCGAAGCTGAGCAGCAACCGCTTGCGCGACATCGTCAGCGTGGGTTCGTAGAAACCGCGCGCGGCATTGTTCACCAGGATGTCGATGCCGCCCCAGGCCGCGATCGTCTCGTCGATGATCCGCGCGCGGTCGTCCGGATTCGCGAGATCGGCGGTCACGGTCAGGCATTCGCCGCCGGCCGCACGGATCTGCTCGGCCACCTCCCGCAGCGTGCCGGGCAGGTAATTGCCCTGGCCCGTGTCGGCGGTGCGCGCGGTGATCACGACCCGCGCGCCCTCGGCGGCGAAGCGCCTGGCGATGCCCACACCGATGCCGCGGCTCGCGCCGGTCACGATCGCCACCTTGCCTGCAAGTATTCCACTCATCGTTCCATGCTCCCTGGTGTTCACGCCGGTGATCGGTCGGTCCTGACCACGCGCAGCGCCGGCAGCGGCTGCGGTGGTGCGTCGACGAAACGCACGTTGAGAATTCCCTGGCGGTGCCCGGTGGTGTCCAGCCAGTGGTGCCCCGGCCAGCGCGGATCGCGTGCGGCGATCGCGATGCGCACCGGCGCATCGGGCGCGAAGGCGTGCAGCAGCGGGTTCACGTGCACCGGGTAGTGCAGATAATCGAGCGATTCGAACCAGTGGTTCGACAGCACCACGTTCCAGAAGCAGCCGGCCGGCGGCGTGAACTCGAGCAGCAGCGCCTCGTCGTCCTGCAGGCTGAAGTAGCAGCTCGGGTACTGGTAGCGCGAATCGGCGAAGCTGCTGTCCACGGTCGCGGTGTCGGTGGCATGGAAGCGGTTCGGCGTGCGCTGCCAGTGTTCCGCCATCTGCGCGAAGTAGCGGATCGAGTAGTCGACGTAGCCGCCCACGCTGCGCAGCGCCTTCGCCATCGCGAGTGCGTCCAGCGGGGGCGGCGGGTGGCCGTCCAGGCAGCTGATCGCGAACCGGCTGGGGATCGCCTCACGGCGGTTCGCGACCGTCTCGCGGATCAGCAGCGTGCCGGCGTCCTCGCTGAGCGGCAGCCAGTTGCGCGAGCGCGGTTCACCGCCGAGGTGCACCACGCAGCGGCCGTCGGCATCGCGCTCCAGCGCCGCGAGCGACAGCTCGCCGACGGTGCGCCGCCCGCCGTCGCGGTTCAGTCCGCCGGCGTAGACGATGATGCTGAGGTCCACGTTCGGCTGCAGTTCGACGTCGAGCCGGTAGCGGTGCGTCCCGCGGATGCGACCCCAGTAATACAGGGTGTCGGGGTTGTCACCGCCGGATTTCAGGGTGGGGTTCTGGTAGAACAGCGCGGGTGCCGCCGGCGTGCCATTCTC
>CAUJIL010000005.1 GCA_963204845.1 Pseudomonadota bacterium
GCGACGCCAAGACGCCTCCGGGCCACGCCGTCGGCTCGTGGCAGTGGATCGTCGGCAACGCCAAGAACCCGAACGACCTGCTCGGCATCGGACTGAGCCACGTCGAACTGCACGGCACCGCGCTGGCAGATTTCATGCACCGCGCGGTGCGCGGATTCGCGATGATGACCGGTGTGGTCGAGGATCTCCCGCGCGCGGAGAACCGCGTCACGCTGCTCGAGCGCACCGACCAGTGGGGCGTACCGCTGGCGCAGGTCGAACACTCGAGCGCCGAGGAGTCGGTCGCGCTGTGGGAGTTCGCGCGCGCCGAGGGCCTGCGCATCGTCGAGGCCGCGGGTGCCAGTGAGGCCTGGGCCGGCACCATCGGCCCGATGCACAACCTGGGCGGCACCCCGATGGGCAAGGACCCGGCAGCGTCGGTGACGAATTCCTACGGGCAGTGTCACGAGTTGCCGAACCTCGTACTCGCCGGCGCCAGCCTGTTCCCCACCAGTGGCGGCGTGAACCCGACCTTCACCATCCACGCGCTCACCGCGCGCAGCATGGAACATCTGCTCGAACACTGGAGCGACATTGCACCACGCGCCTGAATCGACCCCGGTTGCGCCAACCGTTCGACGTCCCGACCCTTCGCCGGCCGAGCGCCGCCAGGCGTACCTGTTTCTCGCCGTGAGCGCTTTCTTCCTCGCGCTGAATCACGTGATCGCCCGTGGCGTGCACGAGCACGTGCCGCCGGTCGGTCTGTCGTTCTGGCGCTGGGTGCTGGCCGCGCTGGTGCTGCTGCCGGTGGTGCTGGTCGGCTGGCGCGCCACGCTGGCGGTCTACCGCGCCGAATGGCGCGCCTTCGTGCTGACCGGCGCGCTGGTCGTGGGCGCCACCACGCTGATGATGGTCGCGCTGAACTTCACCACCGCCACCAATGCCGCGCTGATCAACGCGATCCAGCCGGTGCTGACGGTACTGCTGTCACGCCTGGTCTACGGCGTGCGCTTCGGCGCCGTGCAGGCGTTCGGGATCGCGATCGCCTTCGGCGGCGTGCTGCTGATGGTCGCGCGCGGCGACTGGCATACCCTGGCCAGCCTGGATTTCCAGGGGGGCGATCTGATCGCGCTGCTCGCGATGTTCGGCTTCGCGGGCTACGCGATCCGTTTCGTGCGCATTGCGCACCGGCTCACGGCGGCGCGCGCGCTGTTTCCGATGATCGTCGCCGGTTCCGTGCTGCTGCTGCCGTTTTACCTGCTGGAGTCGCTGTTCTACCGGACGGTGCCGCTCACCCCGACCAGCGTGGGCGCGATCGTGTCGATCGCGCTGCTGGTCTCCTGCGGCGCGATGCTGCTGTGGAACACCGGCAACCGGCTGGTCGGCGCGAACCGCGCCAGCATCTTCATCAACCTGGTACCGGTGTTCGGCGTGCTGCTCGCGGTCACCTTCCTCGGCGAACGCTTCGAGCCATGGCATCTCGGCGGCATGGCGCTGACCGGCGCCGGCGTGCTGCAGGTGGTACGCCAGAGCACGCCGCCGCGTGCCGCCGGGCCGGCCAAGGCCCGCCCGCGCGACTGAACGCCCGCGCGTCGCGGCCGCTCAGCTGTGGCCGAGGTAGTGATGGAACACGCCGGCGGGATCCCACTGGGCGCGCAGCTGTTGCAGCCGGTCCCAGTTCGCGGCCGTGAAGCAGCCGCGGAAGCGCTCCGGGTGGCCGGCCTGCCCCCGCCCCTCGACCTCGTTGACGTAATGCCCGGCCGCAAACGGGTCCATCAACGGCACCGAGCGCGCGAGCCAGTCGAAGAACACCGGATCGTCCTTGGCCTCGTCCCAGATGGCGTAACAGCCGACGAAGCAGTCGGCTTCCCACGAGAAACACGCATCGCCGCGCGATTGCAGTTGCATGTTGAACGACGCCAGCACGTGGCAGTCCTTGCCTGGCGCATTGCGCAGATGGTCGGACAGCGCGTGCAGCGCCTTGGCGCCCGTGTTGGTCAGCACGTTGTCGACCGCGTAGCGCGCCATCTTGCCGGCCGAATCGTTCTGGCCGAAGAAGCGGTCGTACAAGCCCTCGTAGGCGAACGGCTGGTACTCCATCTTCATCACGCTGCGCGTGGCGAGCGCCGAATCGGCGAAGGGCTGCAGCACGGCGCGTGCCGCGGCTTCGTCGGGCTCGAAGGCGAACGCGGTGAAGAAGCAGATCTTCGAGCGCTCCGGATCGGCATCGGCGGGCACCTCGGGATGGTGCATCAGCAGTGCGATCAGCTCCACGCGCGAGACGTCGTGCTGCGCGCGGATCGCCTCCAGCGTCGAGGTGACGGTGCCGAGTTCGGCCAGAGGGAAGATGTACGAGCTCGCCATGATCGTGTTCGCGAGCGGATACAGCTGCAGGAACAGCCGCGTGACCACGCCGAAGAAGCCCGGCCCCGAACCGCGCACGGCCCAGTACAGATCGGGGTTCTCCGTCGGCGACGCGAGCACCTTGCGCCCGTCGGCGAGCACGATCTCCGCCGCCAGGATCGAGAATGTCGCAACCCCGCCGCACTGCGGGTAGTTCCAGCCGATGCCGCCGCCCATGGTGAATCCGCTGAGGCCCACCGACGGACAGTGCGGTACCGGGAACGACAGACCGTGCACGCGTGCCGCGGCCATCAGCTGCTCGCTGCGTACACCGGGCTGGATCGAGGCGATGCGCCGTTCGGCGTCGATGTGGATCTCCTCGAGCGAGGACACGTCGATCACCAGCGCACCGTCGCGCAGACACGCACCGCTCGCGTTGTGGCCGCCGCTGCGCACGCTGACGCGCAGCTTCTCGCGTGCTGCCCACGCCACCGCCTCGATCACGTCCTGCTCCGATTTCGCCCGCACGATGTACTCCGGGTAGCGCGCCGGCTTCGAGCGGTGCCACACCAGCGACTGCCGCCACAGCTCGTAATCGGCATCGCTGCGCGCCACCACGCGCCCGCGTATCGCCTCGCGCGGGTGCGCGCTGGCCGGCTCGGCCCCCAGCGCAGCACCGTGGCGCAGCGCGCCCCAGGCGCCGAGGGCGGTCATGCCGATCAGTTGCCGCAAGGCATTGCGGCGGGCGTTCGATTCCGGATTCATCTGCAGTCCCTCCGCCTCACTTGTCCGGCCGGTCCATCGCCGCGAAATACGCCGCGAGCGCCGTGATCTCCGCGTCGCTGAGCGCGCTGGCCAGCGGGTTCATTGTCGCGTCGCGGCGTTCGCCGCTGCGAAACGCCCGCAACTGCTTCTCGAGATAGAACGCCTTCTGCCCGCGCAGATCGGGGTACTGCTGCGACTTGCCGATCCCGTCGGCGCCGTGGCAGGCCACGCAGTCGAGCAGACGCTCGGGCGGCGCCGTCGCCTCGGCCCGCGCGAGGCCGGCGAGCATCGCCACCGCCAGCAACGCCACCCATTTCCGAGTGGAACACGACACGATCGGGAAATTCATGAGTTCACCTCCGGTACCAGTACAGCCTTCACCACACGTCCCTGCTCCGCATCGTCGATCGCGCGCTGGATATCCTCGAACGGGTAGAAACGCACCAGCCGGTCGATCGGAAAACGTCCCTGCCGGTACAGTTCGATCAGCACCGGGATGAACACGGCCGGCACCGCGTCGCCTTCCACCACGCCGCGCACGGTGCGGCCGAACATCAGCGAATTCATGTCCAGCGTGACCTCGCTGCCGAGCGGCGCCGCCCCCACCACCGCGCAGGTGCCGGTGACGTTCAGCCCGTCCACCGCCTGGCGCAGCACGCCCGGGATTCCCGTGCACTCGACGCTGAAGTCGGTGCCCCCGGCGGCCTGCAACAGCGCCACCGGATCGTCGGCAAGCGGATCGATCGCGCGCGTGGCGCCGAGTTCGAGCGCCAGCTCCCGGCGCGCGGGATTCGGGTCGATCGCGACGATCGCGGTGCAGCCGGCGACGCGTGCCGCCATCAGGGCCGCCAGTCCCACCGCGCCGCAGCCGAACACCGCCAGCGAACTGCCGGCGCCGGGGCGCAGGTTGTTCAGGACCGCGCCGGCGCCGGTCTGGATGCCGCAGCCGAGCGGGCCCATCAACGCGAGCGGCACGTCGGCGGCGATCCTGACCGCGTTGGCACGCCGCGCGATCGCATGGGTCGCGAACGAGGACTGCGCGAAGAAGTGGCCGTTGATGGTCTCGGCGCCGTGCGCCAGCGCGGAGCTGCCGTCGCAACGCCGGCACGCGAAGTTCGCCTCGAAGATCCCCAGGCAGCGGCTCGGCATGCCGCGCCGGCAGTTCAGGCAGGTGCCGCAGGCGTTGAAACTGAGCACCACGTGATCCCCGACCGCGATGTCGTCGACCGCATCGCCGACCGCCTCGACCACGCCCGCGCCCTCGTGCCCCAGCACCACGGGAAACGGTACTGGATAAACCTGGTCGCGGCAGATCAGGTCGGTATGGCAGACACCGACGCCGGCAATGCGCACCAGCAGCTCGTCGGCGCGCGGGGCGCCCAGCTGCAGGTCCTCGACCCGGAAATCGCCGCCCGTCTCGCGCACCACCGCCGCGCGTATGTTCAAGGGATGTCCCATCGTAGTTCGCTCCTCGGCCATCGACCCTGGCTGGCTGTGAGGTTCGTGGTTCGATCCTCGCGAATCCCGACCCTACGCGCACGCCGGTTCGGGAGCTATCCCGGATGCGCAGCGCCGGCCCGTGCGCGCAGCGAATCGCCCCGGGCGAATTGTCATCGGTGCGGTTTTGATGCAGCATGACCGGTATGCGTTAACCGACGCGAATCGCCTGCCATGACGATGACGAACCCCAACGCGCTGCAACGAATCCCGCCACAGTTCCGTACCGTGGATCCGGAGGAGATCAGCCGTCACATGTCGAGTGCGTTCCGGCCGAACCGCAGCACGGTGAACGGCGGCGAGCGCGCGGATTTCTCCCACCGCTCGCTGCGGCTCGGCGGCGCCTCGATCCACCAGGTGCGCTACGGACGCGCCGCGCAGGTCGATGCGCCGCCGTTCGAGCCGGTGGTCCTCGCGATGTTCACGCTGAGCGGCTGTGCGACCATCGACCAGGAAGACGCCCGCTTCGAGGCGCCGGCCGGCAGTTTCTGCATCCTCAACTCTGCGCGGCACCTGAAGATCGGCCTGTCGGCGGATTTCGAACAACTCACGGTGCGCCTCGACAGCGCGACGCTCGCGCGCGCCCTGCTGGAATCCGGCGATTGCGATCTGCGCGAGGATCTCGCCTTCGCCCCCTGCGCCTACGATCTGCAGCAGTACCCGAACGGCTTCGCCCGCTTCGTCGACTGCATCTGCAGCGAACTGTCGCGCGAGGCCTCGCGCTGCGCCACGCCGGCGGTCGCGCCACACCTCGAACGCACGCTGGCGGGGCTGCTGGTCACGGAATTCCGCCACAACTACAGCCACCTGCTCGAGGCCGGCCATCGCAGTCCCGCGCCGGCCGTGGTGCGGCGCGCGGAAGAATACATGCGCGAGCGGCTCGGCGAAGCGCTGACCATGCTCGATCTGGCGCGCGCAGCGGGCTGCAGCGCGCGGAGCCTCCAGCAGGCGTTCCGCCAGTTCCGCCACACCACCCCGAGCGCGTGGCTGCGCCTGCGACGCCTGGAGCGCGCGCGCGAACTGCTGCTCGCCAGCGGCAGCGGCAGCGGCAGCGGCAGCGGCAGCGGCATGAGCGTGACCGCGATCGCGTACGCCTGTGGCTTCACGCACCTCAGCAAGTTCGCCGCCCATTACCGCCTGCGCTTCGGCGAGCCGCCGCAACAGACCTGGCGACAGGCACGCACCGGCGCCGCCGCACGCATCACGACGCCGCGATCGTGATCCATTTCCACTGGGTCAGGATGTCCAGGTCGTAGAGCGTCCCCTCGCGGCCGAAGCCGCTGTTGCCGCGCCCGCCGAAGGGCACGTGCGGTTCGTCCTGGATGGTCGCCCGGTTGATGTGCACCATGCCCGAGCGGGCGGCGCGCGCGAGCTGCAGCGCCCGCTCCACGTCGCGTGTGAAGATCGCGAAGCTCAGCCCGTACTCGGTGTCGTTCGCGCGCCGCATCGCCTCGTCGACCTCGTCGAACACGTACAG
>CAUJIL010000006.1 GCA_963204845.1 Pseudomonadota bacterium
AGCCCGTGGCAGTCCCAGCCGGGAACGTACGGCGCGTCGTAGCCGTCGAGCGTGCGCGCCTTGACGATGATGTCCTTGATGATCTTGTTGACCGCGTGCCCGATGTGGATCTCGCCGTTGGCGTACGGCGGTCCGTCGTGCAGCACGAACTTCGGCCGCCCCGCGCGCGCGGCCCGGATGCGGCCGTAGACGTCCTCGGCCTGCCAGCGCGCCAGCGTTTCGGGTTCGCGCGTCGCAAGGTTCGCCTTCATCGCGAACTCGGTCTGCGGCAGATTCAGCGTGTGCTTGTAATCGCTCATGGGTTCCGTTGGTTCCGTTGCGGGACCCGCGCGGCGAAATACGCCCGCGCCACCCCGATGTCGTCCGCGATGCGCTCGCGCAGTTCCTCCAGCGAGCCGAACCGGCGCTCCTCGCGCACCTGGTGGCGGAAGATCACCTCGATCGTCCGTCCGTACAGATCACCGGCGAAATCGAGCAGGTGGGTCTCGAGATTCGCCTTGATGCCGTCGCTGACGGTGGGCCGCGTACCCACGTTCGCCACCCCCGGCAGCAGCCGTCCGTCGACGCGCACTTCCACCACGTAGACCCCGGCCAGCGGCGAGCGGTGGCGCCGCAGTTCGAGGTTCGCGGTCGGCACGCCGATCTCGCGGCCCAGCTGGCGGCCGTAGATCACCTTGCCGAGCATGCTGTACGGGCGGCCCAGCATCCGCTCGGCGGCGGCGAAATCGCCGCCCGCGAGCACCGCCCGCAGTCGCGTGCTGCTGACGCGTTCGCCCTGCACCGCGACCGTGCTGGTCGAGCGCACCTCGAAGCCGGCGTCCTCGCCCACCTCGCGCAGCAGTTCCACGCAGCCCTCGCGATCGTGCCCGAAGCGCAGGTCGTCGCCCACCACCACGTAGCGCGCCCCGAGTCCGCGCACCAGTACCGAGTCGATGAACGCGCGCGCCGACAGCGAGCTGAATCGCCGGTCGAAGCGGATGCGCAGCAGCCGGTGCACGCCCAGCCCGTCGAGCACCGTGAATTTCTCGCGGAAGCTCATCAGCCGCGGCGGCGCCTGCACCGGCGCGAAATACTCGCGCGGCAGCGGCTCGAACACGATCACGGTCGCCGGCAGCTCCAGCGCGCGCGCGCGCGCCAGCAGGTCGGCGATCACGGCCTGATGACCCCGGTGCACGCCGTCGAAGGCGCCGATGGTCACCACGCTGCCACGGTGGCGGTCACGCAGGTTGTGCAACCCCCTGATCAGTTCCAATACACCGCTCCCGCCCCGGGCCGTGAATCGAGCGCGCGATTATAGCGCGCGGGCGCGCGCCCGTAGGTCGGGTTTCAACCCGACGGGCCCGGGCTTGCCCCGTCGGCATGAATGCCGACCTACGACGTGCACGAATGCCGACCTACGACGTGCACGAATGCCGACGTGCGGGTCAACGGGGATCGGCGTCCGGGCGCAGCAGCGAGCGCAGCTGACCGCGTGCGGCCGGGAACAGCAGCGCCAGCGCGCCGAAATAGAGCGCCACGCCGCCCGCACACGCCACCGCGATCCGTGCGGCACGGGCGTACCAGGGCAGCGCGCCCAGGTCCGCCAGCCACGGCAGCAACAACACCAGGAACACGCCCATCAGGGCGGCTGCGGCAGCCATCTTGCCGATGTCGCGCTTGAAGCCCTGCTGCGGCCGGTACACCTCGCCCGCGAGCAGTCCGTGCAGCAGCAGTCCCGCGTTCAGATACGCCGCCCCGGTGGTCGCCAGCGACAGGCCGGCGTGCCCGACCTGCCAGAACAGGTGCAGCGGGATCACGAACAGCAGGTTGAGCCCCATGTTCGCGACCATCGCCTTGATGCCGATGACGACCGGCGTGCGCATGTCCTGGCGCGAGTAGTACGCGGTGGCCAGCACCTTGATCAGCATGAACGCCGGCAGGCCGAGCGCCATCGCGGCCAGGCTCAGCGAGGCCATCGAGATATCGCGCGGGCTCATCGCGCCGTAGCCGAACAGCGTGCCCAGGATCGGCGCCGCGAGCAGCAGCAGCGCGAGCATCGCGGGCAGCGCGATCAACAGGATCATCTTGATCGCCCAGTCGAGCGTGTGGCGGAACTCCTCGGGCGAACGCGTCGAGTACTCGCGCGAAAGCCCGGGCAGGATCACCGTCGCGATCGCGATGCCGAACACCCCGAGCGGCAGCTCGGTCAGGCGCTCCGAGTAATAGAGCCACGACACGCTGCCGGTGGGCAGGAACGAGGCGAGCACGGTATCGAGCAGCAGGTTGATCTGGCTCACCGACACGCCGAACAGCGCCGGCAGCATCAGTTTCAGGATCCGGCGCACGCCGGCGTGGCGCGTGTCGTAGCGCGGGCGCGGCAACATGGTGATCCGCGCCAGGAACGGCACCTGGAACAGCAACTGGATCAGGCCGGCCATGAACACCGCCCACGCTAGCGCGAACACCGGTTCGGCGAACCAGCGCGACGCGATGAGCGCGCCGGCGATCAGCGTGAGGTTCAGGAACACCGGCGTCACCGCCGGCACCGCGAAGCGCCCGTGGCTGTTCAGCACCGCGCCGGCGAAACCGGTCATCGAGATGAAGAACAGGTACGGGAAGGTGATACGGATCATCTCGGCGGTCAGCGCCATCTTCTCCGGCATCTGCGCGAACCCGGGAGCGAACACCAGCGTCACCACCGGCGCGCCGATCACCGCCAGCGCGGTCACCGCGAGCAGCGCCGCGCCGAGCACCCCGGCCACCGCATCGACCAGTGCCTTCACCTCCGCGACCGTGCGCGTGGCGCGATACTCCGACAGCACCGGCACGAAGGCCTGCGAGAACGCGCCTTCCGCGAACAGGCGGCGCAGGAACTGCGGAATGCGGAACGCGATGAAGAACGCGTCCGCGTTCGCCGCGGCACCGAACATCGAGGCGATCACGACGTCGCGCACCAGCCCCGCCACGCGCGAGATCATCGTCATCGCGCCGACCACCAGGCTGGAACGGAACAGGCGCCGCCCGGTCTGCGCGCGCGCGACCGACTCATTCACGGCGGTCACCTCCCGCGCAGCGCTCGCTGAACAGCGGCAGGTAGCGCCCCCCAAGGCTCTGGTACAGCGTGATCGCGCGCGCCTCGGCGCCGAGATCGAGCGCGAACTCCGCTTCCTGCGCGCACCTCCCGCGCCCCTTCCAGCGCGCCAGACTGAGATGCGGCCGATACGCGCGTCGCTCGATCGCGAAACCCGCGTCGGCCAGGCGCGCGGCCAGCGGCGCCTGCCACTGCCGCAGCGGCTGCGGATCGGACGGCAAGGCCGCGATCACGCGCGGCGCGCGTGGATCCGGAAACGCGCACACCCGATCGAAACGGTAGCGCACCGGAGCGAGCGTGGCCGCCACTGCAGCCACGCACTCGTGCACGCGCACGATCTCGCCGAGGCGCACCTGCCCGAGGAACACCAGCGTCAGGTGGTAGTCCTGCGGCTGCGCCCAGCGCAGCGTCGGAAATGGAAAATGCGCGCCGAGTGCCTGCCCGAGCGCAGCGAAACGCGCGCGCAGCGCCTCGCCGGGATCGATCGCGAGGAAGGCGCGGATCAGGTCCACGCGCGGCGGATCCCGTCGCGCTCGAGCCGCAGCCACTGCAGCGCGATCAGCGTGTGCGCGTTGTCGAAGCGTCCGTCGTGGCGCATCTGCTCGAGCTGCGCGCACGGAATCACGTGCAACCGGATGTCCTCGCTCTCGCCCGGCATGCCGTGCAGCTCGCGCACGTCGCGCAGGCTCACCCGCGCGCAGAACAGGTGGAAATACTCGTCGGTGCCGCCCGGGCTCGAGTAGTAGCCCGCCACCGGAACCAGCTCGCGCACCGTGCAACCGGATTCCTCGGCGGTTTCGCGCACCGCGACCTCCGCGGGCGTCTCGCCCGGCTCCACGATCCCGGCCACCAGTTCGAGCAACCACGGACTGCCGGCACGAAACGCGGCGCCGATGCGGAACTGCTCGACCATCCCCACCGCATCGAGCTCGGGGTCGTACAGCAGCACGCCGACCGCCTCGCCGCGGCAGTGCAGCTCGCGGCTCACCAGCTCGGACCAGCCGCCCGCGAAACGGCGAAAGCGCAGCCGGAACTGCTTCAGCTTCCAGAAGCCGCTCCAGACGGTTTTCTCCTCGACGAACTCGACGTCCTCACGACCGAAACCGCGCATGCCTCACTCCGTGAACCGCTTGCCCGTGTACCAGCTCACCTGCGTCTCGTAGCGGTTCACCAGGTGCACCACGTCGAGCACCATCGCGAACAGCGCCATGCGCACCAGCACGCCGTTGTCGGTCTGGCGGAAGATCGCGAGGTTCGGGTTCTCGTTCAGGTCGGGGTCGAGCTCGTTGGCCTCGGCGCGCGAATCGCGCGGCAGCGGGTGCATGATCACCGTGTTCGGCTCGCAGAACTGCGTGTAGATCGCCTGGTTCAGGCGGTAACGGCCGCGGAACAGGTTCGCCTCGTCGCGACTCGCGAAACGTTCTTCCTGGATGCGCGTGGAGTAGGCGATGTCGACGTGCGCGATCGAGTGCTCCATCGCGTCGGATTCGACCACCGTGTGGCCGCGCGAGCGCAACAGCTCGACGATCTCCGCCGGCATCCGCAGCTCCGCCGGCGCGATGCAGATGAGGTGCACACGTTCGAAGCACGCCAGCAGCTTCGACAGCGAATGCACGGTGCGTCCGTAGCGCAGGTCGCCGATCATCGCCAGCCGCAGCCCGTCGATCTCGCGGCCACGATGACGCATCTCCTTGCGGATCGTGTACAGATCGAGCAACGCCTGCGTCGGGTGCTCGTTCGCACCGTCACCGCCGTTGATCACCGGTACGCGGCTGGCCGCGGCGAACTCGGCCACCGAGCCGGCCGCCGGATGGCGCATCGCGATGATGTCGCTGTAGCCGCTGATCACGCGCGCCGTGTCGTAGAGCGATTCGCCCTTGGAGATCGCCGAGCTTTCGAAGCCGGTGGTCTCGCGGACCTCGCCGCCCAGCAGGTTGAACGCGCAGCCAAAGCTTACGCGCGTGCGCGTGCTCGGCTCGAAGAACATGTTGCCGAGGATCGCGCCTTCGAGCACCCGCGTGATGCGGTGCCGGTGCGCATAGGGCGCCATCGAGTCGGCGACGTCGAACACGCGCTCGATGTCGGCGCGCTCGAACTGGTCGACCGACAGGATGTGCGAGCCGGCGAAGTCCATCGGTAGGTGTCTCCCGTTTCCGTGCCGCCGAGCAGTCCGTAGGTTCGGCCTGTGGCCGAACATATATTAATGTCCGGCCACAGGCCGGGCCTACGTGCCATGTGCCGCCGAGCAGTCCGTAGGTTCGGCCTGTGGCCGAACATATATTAATCTCCGGCCACAGGCCGGGGCGGGACGCGCGCGCAGTCTACCCGGCTGCCGTGCGGGCGCCAAACAGCATCAGTCGCCGCGACAGCGTTCCTCGCCCCACGCGGAGACCGCATCGAGAATCCGCTGCGCACGGGCATCGTCCGCGTGCTCGGTGCGCAACGCCGCCACGCGCTCACGCAGGGCCTGGCAGTCGAGCCCACCGCGCAGCGGGCTACGGTGAAGTCGCTCCACGCAGTGCTCGCGCCAGCGCGCGCGCTCCCCGGCGTCCAGCGAATCCGGGAAGTTGCGCGCCCGATAGCGGAACAGCAGCTCGTGCAGGCGCGCGTCCTCGAAGGGGAAGCTCTGCCCCACCAGGGCGGCGCCGTCGCATGAACGCACGCGCTCGACCAGGCGTCGATCGTTGTCGGGGAGAAAACCATCGTAAAGCGCGAGCTCGGGATCGACCGTGGCACGCACCGCGGCCTCGGCGTAGACAGCACCCAGCTTGGCACGCAGCTCGGGGATCGCGCCGACGCGCCGGCGATTGGCCTCGCAGGCGGCGAGGTCGATGCCGTAGCGTGCGGCGATATCCGGGGTCAGCATCGCGGGTGGCGCGATCATCGGGCTGCGGTTCAGGTGCAGTTCCTTGAGCGGCACCCTCCCCATGTCCGCAGGGAGCTCCGCGCGCGGCGTGTAGAGGTATTCGCGCAGCTTCGCCGCGTCCAGGCGCTCGAGCGGCGAAGGGTCGAGCAGCAGATTGCAGACGATCACCTTGTTCGGCTGCGAGGGGTGCTGCGCGAGCGGCAACACCAGCGCCATGTTGCCGTGCTCGGCCGGAAAGCGCGCCGAGACGTGCAGCAGCGGCTTCTGGCCGGAGTAATCGAGCTGGCCGCGCACCCAGTTCTTGTCGCGCGCATGCAGCGCGTACTCGAACAGTTTCGGCTGGCATTCGCGCAGCAACCGTGCCAACGCCAGCGTGGCACGGACGTCGGCGAGCGCATCGTGCGCGTTCCCGTGCTCGATGCCGTTGGCGCGCGCGAGGTCCTCGAGCCGGAAGCTCGGCCGACCGTCCGGATGATCCGGCCACGCGATGCCGTCGGGGCGCAGCGCACGCGCCATGCGCAATACGTCGATCAGGTCCCAGCGCGAGTTGCCGTTGCGCCACTCGCGCTCGTAGGGATCGAAAAAGTTGCGGTACAGCGCGTGGCGGGTGAATTCGTCGTCGAAGCGGATGCTGTTGTAGCCGACGCCGCAGGTGCCCGGGCGCATGAATTCGGCGTGGATGCGCGTGACGAACTCGCGCTCCGTCAGACCGCGTTCGTTTGCGATCTGCGGCGTGATGCCGGTGATCAGGCAGGCTTCGGGGTGTGGCAGGTAATCCGGCGGTGGCCGGCAGTACACCACCAGCGGCGCGTCGATCTCCCGCAACTGCGCGTCGGTGCGCAGGCCGGCGAACTGCGCCGGCCGGTCGCTGGCGGGGTTGGCGCCGAAGGTCTCGTAGTCGTGCCAGTAGAAACTGTGCTCGGGCGGCATGCGAACCCCTTGTAACGGCCGGGCCTGCGCGAACATGACGTAGGTTCGGCCTGCGGCTGAACAGTTGTCCGCGTAGGTTCGGCCTGTGGCCGAACAGGAATGTCCGGGCACAGCCCGGACCTACGCGAACCTGTCCGGGCACAGCCCGGACCTACGCGAACCTGTCCGGGCACAGCCCGGACCTACACGACCTCGATGTGCTCGGCGGCGATGCGGGCCTGCCAGGTCTTCGGGCCGGTGGTGTGCACCGACTCGCCGCGCGAGTCCACGGCCACCGTCACCGGCATGTCCTTCACCTCGAACTCGTAGATCGCCTCCATGCCGAGCTCGGGGAACGCCACCACCTTTGCTGCGGTGATCGCCTTCGACACCAGGTACGCCGCGCCGCCCACGGCCATCAGGTACACCGCGCGGTGGTCGCGGATCGCCTCGATCGCGGCGGGACCGCGCTCGGATTTGCCGATCATGCCGATCAGCCCGGTCGTCTCGAGCATCGTGCGCGTGAACTTGTCCATCCGCGTCGCGGTGGTCGGACCCGCCGGCCCCACCACCTCGTCGCGCACCGGATCGACCGGTCCCACGTAATAGATGAAGCGGTTGGCAAGGTCGACCGGCAGTTTCTCGCCGGCGGCGATCATATCGGTCATCTTCTTGTGCGCCGCATCGCGGCCGGTCAGCATCTTGCCGGACAGCAGCAGCGTCTCGCCGGTCTTCCACGCGGCCAGATCCTCGCGCGTGACGGTATCCAGGTTCACCCGGCGCGCATCGGCCGCCTCCCACGTGATGTCGGGCCAGGCGTCCAGCGACGGCGGCTCCTGCAGCGCCGGGCCGCTGCCGTCGAGCACGAAATGCGCGTGGCGCGTCGCCGCGCAGTTCGGGATCATCGCCACCGGCAAGCTCGCCGCGTGGGTGGGGTAATCCCTGATCTTCACGTCGAGCACGGTGCTCAGGCCACCGAGCCCCTGCGCACCGATGCCGAGCTCGTTGACCTTGCGATACAGCTCGATACGCAGTTCCTCGACGCGGCTCGACGGTCCGCGTGCGATCAACTCGTGAATGTCGATCGGGTCGAGCAGCGCCTCCTTCGCAAGCAGCGTCGCCTTCTCGGCGGTGCCGCCGATGCCGAGCATCCCGGGCGGACACCAGCCAGCGCCCATCGTCGGCACCGTTTTAAGGACCCAATCGACGATCGAGTCCGACGGGTTCAGCATCGCCAGCTTCGACTTGTTCTCGCTGCCGCCGCCCTTCGCGGCGACGTGCACATCGACCGTGTGGCCGGGCACGATGCGGTAGTGGATCACCGCCGGGGTGTTGTCCCTGGTATTCCTGCGCGCGCCGGCCGGGTCGGCCAGGATCGAGGCGCGCAGCACGTTGTCCGGGTTCAGGTACGCGCGACGCACGCCTTCGTTGATCATCTCGTCGAGGCTCAGCGTCGCGCCGTCCCAGCGCACGTCCATGCCCACGGTGACGAACACGGTCACGATGCCGGTGTCCTGGCAGAGCGGGCGATGGCCCTGCGCGCACATGCGCGAGTTGATCAGGATCTGCGCAATTGCGTCCCGCGCGGCCGGGTTCTGCTCGCGCTGCCACGCGCGGTGCATTGCCTGGATGAAGTCCACCGGGTGGTAATAGGAAATGAACTGCAGCGCGTCGGCCACGCTGGCGATCAGGTCATCCTGGCGAATCACGGTCATGAAGGTTCTCCAATGTCGGGCTGAAGCCCGACCGACGCCGATGGCGACGGTGTGTCAGGGTTGCAGCGCCGCCGGCGGGTTTTCCAGGCGCGTGAGGCGCTGGTTGACCTGGCGGCGGAACTCCACGTTCGACTGCACCCACTGCTCGCTTTCCTTCAGGCGGGCTTCCTGCGCGCTCTGGGTGCTGGCGAGCGTGTTCATCGTGCTGTTGAGGCGTCCGATCGCGCTCTGCAGGCTGGCCTGCTGGTCCTTCATCGTCTTGAACTGGGTGGCGATCTCCTCGCTCGACGCCACGCGCTGCTGCAGTTTTTCGGTCGCCGCCGCAAGTTCGCCGATCTGCCTGCGGTTCGCATCCGTGGTGCCGGCGGCTTTCTTCAGCGCCGAGTCGAGTTCGTCGATGCGCGTGCCGTTCTTGCGCCAGGCCGAAGCCCACAGCTTGTCGACCTCGCCCGCGACCTCCTTCAGCTTGATCTGCATCGCCGCGCTCGACTGGTTCACGCTGTCGTCGGTACTGGACAGCCTGCCCTCGAGGTCGGCGATGCGCAGATTGGACTGTTCGAGCGCGGTAGCTAGCGCCTGCGTGTGGCGCAGCAGCACGGCCGCCGCGGCCCCGGCGGCGAGCGCGCACAACAGGGCGGCGATCGCCAACGCACGCCAGGCGCCGGGCACGCCGGCCGCGGTCTCCGCGCTCGCCGGTGCCTCGGTCTTGCGTGGATCGGCCTTGCGTTGCTCGGGAGTATCGGCCTGATGCTGGCGCCGGTACGGCGCGACCTCGTCGCGTTCCGGGACGATACGCGGGAGATCACTCAGATGGTCGTCGTGGTCAGGCATTGCTGGCAGCGCCGCAAACGTGGCAATCGTGGATTGGCGAATTATATCCAGCAGGACGCGCCCGCTGGCCGTCTTTTATTGCCCAACTAGTACGGAATCAGGCCGCCCGGACGAGCGCCCACAGGACCACGGCGAGCACGAGCGCGCTGCCCACCTGCCCGCGCACGGACTGCAGCGGCCGCCACAGGTGCCCGACGATCGCGTTGACCTCGAGCACGCCGACGATCAGCACCAGCGCCGCGACCGCGAGCGGCGCCGCCTCGGCGAGGGCCACGCCCGGCAGGTGCGCCGACGAGGTCATGAACAGCAGCATCGGCAGCGAGAAAACCACGTTGGTACGCGAAGCGAGTTGGGCGCGAGGACCGGCGACCGCCGCATCGCCCACCACCAGGCCGCAGGCGATCCGGTGCTGCGGCCAGATCACGAACACGACGTTCAGGAACATCAGCGTTCCGAGCAGCGCGCCGACCGCGATGTCCAGGCTCCAGCCGAGCGACGCGACGCCGATCGACACCAACAACAGCACGCCACTGAGGAAGGTGAGCAGCGCAGCCCCGCGCGACCACGTCAGCGTGAGCGGAACCAGCTTGCGGATCACGTCCGCGCGGGCATCCGGCAACGCTTCGCGGAAATACTCGGCCTGGATCAGGTTGGCGTACCAGGTCAGGCCGATCCAGACGATACCCGCAAGCAGGTGGCTTCCGCGCAACAGGAATTCCAGCCCGGCCTGCGAGATTTCCGGCATCCGCTCGACCTCCCTGAAAATTGCCCGGACGGGATTAGGTCCCCGTCATGTTACTCCAAAAAAAACCCCGGCCGGAGCCGGGGTTCTTCGTCCTCGCGCGGAAGGCGCAGGGCTTACATCATGCCCATGTCGCCCATGCCGCCCATGCCGCCCGGCATACCGCCCGGAGCCGG
>CAUJIL010000007.1 GCA_963204845.1 Pseudomonadota bacterium
CAGGTGCGGGATCGCCTCGCGGCACATCAGGAAGGTGCCGACCAGGTTCACGTCGACCACACGCCGGAAATCCGCGAGCGTGATCTCGTGGAAGTGATCGAAGCGCAGGATGCCTGCCATGTTGCTGAGGTGATCGATGCGGCCGCAAGTCGCGAGGCACGCCGCGAGGCACGCGCGCACCGCGGCTTCGTCGGCAACGTCGCAGGCGTGCGCGTGCGCCACGCCACCGGCCGCACGCAATTGCGCCGCGGTCTCCTCGACGGCAGCGCGCTGCAGATCGACACAGAACACGCTGGCACCCTCGCTGGCGAGGCGCAGCGCCAGCGCCCGACCGATGCCCGAACCCGCGCCGGTGACCAGCGCGACCTTGCCCTCGAAACGTTGCATGTAAACCCCCGGTGTGCAGTCCTGAACCTGCGAACATCTTATGCGCCCGGTAATTGATCCGGAAGAAAAACCGTCGATCGCAGCCGGCGCAATGACCGCTATTGTTAACCGGCAGCGATCCTTATTGTCATTGCCACGCGGCGGATTGGGCTTAAGCTTTCGCGATCCTGAATCGAGGAGGTCCGACCAGGGCAGCCGTATGGAAGATCTCGAGCAGTTCCGCATCGACGTGCGCCAGTGGCTGGAGGCGAACTGTCCGCCGTCGCAGCGTACGCCCGCATCCCCCGAGGAGCAGTACTGGGGCGGGCGCAACGCGACGTTCGC
Source organism: Pseudomonadota bacterium (assembly GCA_963204845.1). GTDB lineage: Bacteria > Pseudomonadota > Gammaproteobacteria > Pseudomonadales > UBA5518 > UBA5518. The sequence goes on from CAUJIL010000007.1 coordinate 712, forward strand.
GTCCGAGGACGCACGCCTCTGGTTCGAGCGCATGCTCGCCAGGGGCTGGACCGTCCCCGAGTGGCCGCGCGAGTACGGCGGCGCCGGACTGAACGGCCAGCAGGCACGGATCCTGAAAAAGGAAATGGTCCGCCTCGGCTGCCGCGCACCGTTGTACGGCCTCGGCGTGTGGATGCTCGGGCCGGCGCTGCTCGAGTTCGGCAACGAGGAGCAGAAGCGCGAGCATCTGCCGGCGATCGCCGAGGGCCGGCAGCGCTGGTGCCAGGGCTACAGCGAACCGAACGCCGGCTCCGACCTGGCGAGCCTGCAGACCCGCGCCGAGGACCACGGCGACCACTTCGTCGTCAACGGCTCGAAGATCTGGACCTCGCAGGCCGATCATTCGGACTGGATCTTCTGCCTCGTGCGCACCGACTCCAGTGCGCGCAAGCAGGCGGGCATCAGCTTCCTGCTGATCGACATGGCCACCCCCGGCGTCTCGGTGACGCCGATCCGGCTGATCAACGGCAGTTCCGAGTTCTGCCAGACCTTCTTCGACAACGTGCGGGTGCCGAAGCAGAACCTGGTCGGCGTGCTCAACGAGGGCTGGACGGTCGCCAAGGGATTGCTGCGCCACGAACGCAAGCTGATGTCGGAGACCGCCGACACGGTGACCACCGCGGCGCACACGCCGGTCGAATGCGCGCGGCGTTACCTGCCGTTCGCCGACGGGCGCATCCAGGACCCGCTGATGCGCGATGCGCTGGCGCGCCACGAGATGCAGATCCACGCGATCGGGCTGACGCAGTTGCGCATCCTCGAGGAAACGCGCACCGGCAGCGGCAGCGGAGCGACGCCACTGATCATGAAGTACTGCGGCACCGAGGAAGAGAAGCGCAAGTACGAGCTGATGATGGCGATGATGGGCAGCCAGGGAATCGGCTGGGAGGGCGAGGACTTCGACGCCCCCGAGCTCGCCACGGCGCGGCAGGCGCTGTTCACGAAGGCGCTCAGCATCGCGGGCGGCACCTCCGAGGTGCAGTTGAACATCATCGCCAAGCGCGCGCTCGAACTTCCGGGCGTGATCTGAAACCCACCCTGCGCGGGAAACCGACCGATGGCCATGACACTGAACGAGGAGCAGCGGCACCTGCGCGACACCGCGAGGGAGTTCCTGCTCGCCAGGGCGCCCGTCGCAGCGCTGCGCGCGCTGCGCGACGACCGCGACCCGCTCGGGTGGTCGCGCGAGCTGTGGGCGGAAATGGCCGGACTCGGCTGGACCGGCATCGTGATCCCCGAGGAGTTCGGCGGCAGCGACTTCGGCTTCACCGGGCTGTGCGCCGTGCTGCAGGAGACCGGGCGCACGCTGACCGCCTCACCGCTGTACGCAACCTGCGTGCTCGGCACCTCGGCCATCCTGCTCGCCGGCAACGAGGAGCAGAAGCAGGCCGTGCTGCCGCGCGTGGCCACCGGCGAGACCTGCCTGGCGCTGGCGCTGGACGAATCCCATCACCACGATCCGCTCGGCGTGCAGTTGCGCGCGGAGCGCCACGGGAGCGGCTACCGGCTGGACGGCGCCAAGCAGTTCGTGCTCGACGGACACAGCGCCGAGCAGCTCGTGGTGGTCGCGCGCACCGCGGGCGAACCGGGATCCAGCCAGGGCATCAGCCTGTTCCTGGTCGATGCCGCAGCGCCCGGCGTATCGCGCCGGCGCGTCGCGACGATGGACAGCCGCAACGTGGCACGCATCGAATTCCGCGACGTCGAGGTTGCGGCCACGGCGCTGCTCGGCGCCGAGGGTGAGGCCTGGCCGGTGCTCGAGCAGGTGCTCGACCGTGGCCGCGCCGCCATCGCCGCCGAGATGCTCGGTGCCGCGCAGGAGTGTTTCCAGCGCACCGTCGCGTACCTCAAGCAACGCGAGCAGTTCCGCGTGGCGATCGGCAGCTTCCAGGCGTTGCAGCACCGCGCCGCGGCGATGTTCATCGAACTGGAACTGCTGCAGAGCGTGGTCATGGACGCCTGCGCGAAGGTCGACGAGGCCTCCCCGCTGCTGTCGATGGTGGCCAGCCTGGCGAAGGCGCGCGCCAACGACACCATCGAACTGGTGAGCAACGAGGCCGTGCAGATGCACGGCGGCATCGGCATCACCGACCAGCTCGACATCGGGCTGTTCCTGAAGCGCGCGCGGGTTACGATGCAGATCCTGGGCGATGCGCGTTACCACCGCGCACGCTACGCGACGCTGCGCGGATTCTGAGCGGCGCGCGGCAGCAGCCACGGCACCAGCATCACCACGAACACGGCGAAAGCCAGCGCCATCATCGAGCCGATCCGCCACGGCCAGGGCCCCAGGAAATCCAGCAGCGTGGGCTGCAGCGGAGTCTGCGGGCCCACGTAGCCGTAGTTGAAACCGGTCGCCAGGTCGAACGGCAGGATCAGCGCCAGATACAGCACCGCGAGGCCGTAGGCCTGCAGGCACTCACGCCAGCCCGGCCGGAAACGCTCGACCACCAGCGCGTAACACGCGGCTCCCGTGATGTTCGCGTGCGGCACCCAGAACATCCAGAACCCCGCCCTGGCGGGGCCTTCGTCCAGATCGGGCGTGAGGATCGCCTGCACGCTGAAGCCCAGCCCCCAGAAGTACAGCACGCCGAGCAGCAGCCGCGTGCGGCGCCACAGCGCCAGCGGCGCCAGGATGCCGGCGAGGTCGCAGGCGTGCAGCGGCAGGTTGCTGGCGGCGACGAAGTCCCCCGGCCGGAACTGCGCCCCGTTGGCGAGCAGCCACGCCAGGCCCACCGAGGCACACAGCGCGGCACGCCAGCGCGTCTCGCGTGCGCTGCCGGCGACCGCGCGTCCGCCGACGGCCAGCAACGCCCACAGCACGGCGAAGCCGAGCACCGTCGCCAGGTGCAGCGTCGAGAAATTCCGGAACTCCAGCGCCCAGTCCGGCATGCTGGCCGTGCTCAGTCCGGCAGGGGATCGAAATCGGCCTTGCCGATGCCGCAGTCCGGGCACTCGAAATCCTCCGGCACGTCCTCCCAACGCGTGCCCGGTGCCAGCCCGTGCTCCGGCAGACCCAGCGCTTCATCGTAGATGAAGCCGCAGATCACGCATTCCCATTTCCTGTAACCGCTCATCCCCTGCTCCGTAACCGCGGAATCCGTCTGTCGATCACGCGCGCCGCGCGTTGCGGCGGGCGTACAACCGCGCCAGGCAGGCGCGGAAGGTACGGCTGACCGCCGTGGTGTTCTTGATCATCTCGAGGTAAGGCCACGTCACACGTTCGGCGATCCTCACGAACGCTGCCTCCTCCTCGTGCGACTGGCTGCGTAGCAGGCCGTAGATGTGCGCGATGCGCCGCGGCGGGATCAGCGTGATGTCGCCGCGGTAGTCCTGCGTCATCACCGAGCGGATCTTGTCGATCGCGAACTTCACGTTGTCCGACGGAATCCCCTTCTGCACCAGTTGCAGCGAGTAGTTCGTGGTCTCCTTGAACAGCCGCGTGGCGTAATGGCGCGTGATCGAGCCGACGTCGCTGCCCTGCTGGGCCCGGCGCGACACGAACGGCAGCACCAACGGGTTGACCAGGCTCACGATCGAATGGTTGACACCGTAGAGCCGGGTCAGGCGCCGGATCGGCAGGTCATCGCCTATCGAGCCGTCGAGGAAACGGCGGTTCTTCAGGTACGGCACGACCTCGCCGCTCAGCGACTTCGCGAGCAGTTCCACCGGCGGCATCAGGAACGGCGCGGCGCACGAGGCACGCACGGCGCTGTTGAGCACCACGTTCGGCGAGGTGAGGTAGTTCAGCAGTCGCCCTTCCTCGAGCGGATCGTAGGGATACACCGTGATGTTGATCGCACGCCCGCTGTGCCGGAACGCCTCCTGGAAGCTCATTTCGCCGATCCGCTCGCGCAGCACCCGCTGGAAATGCTCCACGTCGAACAGGTACGGGCGCCCGGGGCGGTTCCAGCGGATCAGTCCGACCAGCGATTCGCGGTGCGCCATGATCTCGCGCAGTTCCTCGTCGGTATGCGTGCCCAGCAGCCCCGCGACCACCGAGCCGGCGCTCGAGCCCGAGATCACGTGCGGCAGCAGGCCGTGCTCCCACAACGAGCGGACCACGCCCATGTGGTAGATGCCGAGCGCGGCACCGCCGCTCAGCATCAGCGCCGACTGGCCGAAGGTCTGGCTGGTGAGCTCGAAGAACTCGATCTTCTCCGCCAGCGGCACCTCGCCCGAGTCCTCGTCGCAGACCCAGTCGAGCGCCTCGCAGACCTCGTCCAGATAATGCTCGACCAGCCGCTTGGTGCCGAAGCGCGTGAAACGGTACAGCATCGGGCTGGAGATGTTGCCGAGGTTGCCGTGCAACCCTTCCTGCAGGATGAACATCAGGCGACGCAGGTTGGCGCCCTCGCGCGCGCCGAGGATCTGCGCCAGTCGGCGCTGGATCAGCTTGTAGTCGTAGTGCGGCGAGGCATCGGTGAGCTTCCACTCCTCCAGTTCCGCCGCCTGGTCGTAGCCGATCGCCGCCTCGCGCCATTCGCCGTAGTTGGCGGCGGACTGCATCGCCTTCTCCAGCGCCTGCAGGCGGCGGTTGCGCCGCGCCAGCCGCGCGAAATCCGGCAATGCCTCCACGAGCACGCGGATCACGGGGCGGATCTCCGGCTTGCCGGCGGCCGGCATCTCGAACACGCGTGTGGACGCGCCACTGACCGGCTTGCGCAATTCCGACCTCCCGTCGTGGTTCAGGCCAACGCGTTCATTATGGCACTTCCCGCCGATTGGCAAGCACCCGCCGAGCGCGCAGAATCCGCACTCGAGACACCGCGGGAGGACCCGGGATGAGCCGCATCTACATCCAGCGCGACCACGAACTCGACCCCCGGACGCTGCGCAAGCGCGCCGAGAAGCTCGCCAGCCAGCTCCAGCAGGAGTTCGGCGGCAGTTACGGCTGGGAAGGCAACACGATGCACTACAACTACTCCGGCGGCATCGACGCGCGCCTCACGCTGCAGGAGGACGACATCCTCGTCGACGTGAAGCTCGGCGTGCTGATGTTGATGGTGAAGAAGCGCCTGCAGAACGAAATCGAGACCTACCTCGACCGCCACCTCGCCTGAGTTTCGCTCACATCGACCGCAGCACGCCCTGCTCCTCGAGTTCGAGCAGCAGCAGGTGCTGCAGCAACATGTCCTTCGGCGTGTCCGGATGCGCCAGCCCGATACGTTCGAGGTAGGGGCGCGCCTGCTCCTCGTCTACCTCGTTCAGGAACGAACGGATCACAGCCCGCAGCAATCCGGCCGGGTTGCCGAGCAGCGCCTTGACCTCCTTCAGGCCACGCGCGAGCTCGATCTCCTCGCCCGTGAAGTCGCTGCCGAGCGGGAACGCCGGGAAATAGCCCTTGCGGCGCCACTCGGCGATTGCCGCGGCGATGCGTTCCGGATGGTTGTCGCGTGCCGATGGCGGAATTTCCCAGTCCGGGTCGATCTTGCCCGCGGCCCGTGCCGCCTCGAGCAACTCGGGCTGGAAGCGCGCATCGGCGATACCGATCAGCGCCTCGACGATCTCCTGGTCGCTGCGCCCGCGCAGGTCGGCGACTCCGTATTCGGTGACCACGATGTCGCGCAGGTGGCGCGGAATCGTCACGTGCCCGTAGCGCGGCACGATGTTCGAACGCAGTGACTTGCCGCTGCCGCGCGTGCTGCGCAGGCAGATGATCGAGCGCCCGCCCGGCAGTTCGTGCGCCTGCGCGACGAAGTTGTACTGCCCGCCCACGCCGCTGACGACCTCGCCGTCCTCCAGCGCGTCGGACACCACCGCGCCGCCCAGCGTCACCATCATGCCGGTGTTCACGAAACGCGCGTGCCGGCGCTGCAGTTCGCGCAGCACCGGGTCGTCGATGCGGTTGATGCGCCGCACGCTGTCCATGCCGATCGCCTCGGCCTCGGCGCGCGGCATCGCCGCGAGCGCCGCATAGAAGTCACGCGGCCCGAGGAAGAAGCCACCGTGCATGTGGATGCCGCCGCGCAGCGCGGAGCCCAGCGCCAGTCCGGCCACGGTCGCCAGCGCCGCGTCGTCGGACAGGTCGGCGACGCAGGCGCGCCCCTCGCGCACCAGCATGCCGTCGCGCAACTCCACGTCGTCGGCGAACACGCCCCAGCGCCGCAGCCAGTCGACGTCACGCTCGGCGAGCCGGGCCCGGATCACGCCGTCGTCGCGCAGCGCCGCGAGCAGCCGCGCGTCCGGCGCCTCCAGCCCGGTGCGGTTCAGCGCACGCTGCAGCCCGGCGTCGTCGTAGACGCGACGCTTCACGATGCCGGCGCGCATCAGGTGCAGGAAGCCGTTCACGAACATCTCGCTGCAGCCGTAGAGCCCGGCCACGAAGGGCTCCAGGCCACCGATACGGTCGATCAGCGCGGCATCGGTGCCGAGCTCGGCGACGATCGCGCGGTACTCGGCGTTGTGCTGCTGGCGCAGCCGGCTGGCGTAGACGATCGCATCGCCCAGCGAACCGATGCCAATCTGCAGCGTGCCCCCGTCGCGCAACAGCGTGCTCGCGTGTGCGCCGATCGCGAAGTCGGTGGCGTTCACCGACAGGTTCGGCGCCGCGAACAGCATGCGGTTGCAGGCGGGGTCCTCGAGCAGCAGGTCGAAGACCTCCGGCTCGACCACGGCCCGGTTGTACATGAACGGCATGTCCGGGTGCAGCTGCGCGATCGCCATGCAGGGCTCGCCGCGCGCGCGCTGCTGCGCGAGCCACGGCAGCAGGTCGAGCGTGGTGTCGGTGTTCGACGCCAGGCTCAGCATGCGCCGCCCGTCGAGCTCGCGGCTCGCCACCAGCTGCACCAGCACGTTGAGGCCGCGGTCGATCAGGTCGCGCGCCGCGAAGGTGTAGTTCGTCGAGACGTAATCGCGCTGGGCGCGCGCCACGCCCTTCATCGAGCCGGCCCGGAAATAGAACTCGTGCACGCGCACGTTGGCGGGCAGTTCGCCGGCCCTCAGCGCACGCATGTAGTCGAGTTCCTCGTAGTCGCCGAACTGGCGCTCGATGAACGGGCCGAGCAGCCGCTGCTCGATCTCCGAGGCCGGGCGCGGCTTTTCCAGCGACAAACCCGTGAATATCGTGAGCTCGATCTGCGGATCGGCCGCGGCACGCCGGTAGAACGCGTTGACCAGCTGGTTCGGTTTGCCGATGCCGATCGGGGTCCCCAGCACGATGCGTTTGCCCACGCGCGCGATGGCGGCATCCACGCACTGCTCGGGACTCGTGCAGATCCTTCCTCTGTTCGTCATGCATCCTCCTCGCGCCGCGTCACCGCCATTACCCGTGCGCGCCTGCAGCGCCTGGTTCAGGTCAGCATCAATTCCCCGCCAACCAGCCGCACCGCGCGACCGCAGGACTCCTCGCGCTCCATCCGGGCCATCGCCACAGGGTCGCGCGTCGCCGCCAGCGTGCGCGCCCCGTCGGGCAGGTCGAGCACCGCCACGGCGCACACGCGCTGGTCCTCGTGGTACATCACGGTGTAGCCGCGGATCAGCGCCGTTCCGTCCACCGGCGCGACGACACGCCGCGGTTCGCTGGCGGCGGCCACCTCGGCGCTGACGTCGGCGAACACGAAGCCGCCGGGCCCCGGCGTGCGCGACCACACGCCGAAGCCCTGCTTGGTCAGGTAGCCGGACACCGAGCTCACCAGCGCATTGGCGCCCTCACCGGCGCGCAGCAGCTCCGCGACGCGCGCGGTGGCCTGCAGCACGTAGTTGTTCAAGGGGCCACCGGCGAACGGCATTCCGCCGGTCACGGTCCAGTCGCGTTCCGCGGGAATGCCGAGTTCGGCTGCGTAGAGTTCCACCGCGACCGGGAAGCACGAGTACAGCTCGATCAGGTCGAGGTCCGCGACAGCCAGCCCCGACGCCGCGAGCGCGCGCTCGCCGGCGATGCGCGCACCGGGCAGCCGGTGCAGTTCGGCGCGCTGCGACAGCGCGAGCATGTGGTTGGACTCGGTGCTCGCGCGCGGAAACACCCACTGCTGCCGCGGGATGCCGAGCTCGGTGGCGCGTCGCACCGAACAGAACAGCAGCGCGGCGGCCTGGTCCACGTTCCACGAGGTGTTGTGCAGCTTCGTGTACGGAAACGCCAGCATGCGGTTGCGTGCCGAGGCGTCACGGATCGTGCGCGCATCGACGCGCTCACGCTTCCATGCGTGCGGATTGGCAGCGGCGATCTCGCTGAAGCGGCTGTAGAGCGCGGCGATGCGGTCGCGGTGCGCATCGACCGTGAGCCCCGCGGCGGCACGGAACGCGCTCTCGACCACCGCGTAGTAGCCCACCGGCATCATGCCGAGCCCCGACTCGATCTCCTCCGGCAGCAACAGTTCCGCCGCCGGCTCGAGCACCTCGTCCGGGACGTCCGGGCACGGCGTCTCGGGCGCCTCGACACCGGCGATCTGCGCCTGCAGCGCGCGATACCGTGCCTCGCCCCCGACGACGATGCCGGCGTCGATGGTGCCGTCCGCGATGCGGGTGCAGACGTCGGCGATCAGCGACTGCTGCAGGATGCCGACCCTGGCGCAAACGGTGGTGGCGGCATCGGCACCGATCGCGCGCGCGATCAGGCGGGCCGGATCCCCGTAGGACCACATGCCCTGTGGCACGCAGATGCGCTCGACCGCCGCGCCCAGCGCGCTCGCCCCGCTGTCGGTAACCGCGACGCGCACCGCGGCGATCATCAGCTGAACCGCCTCCCCGGCGCGCACCGGATCCCTCTCCTGTTGCTGGACCGTGCCGATGCCGACGAGTACGGGTGTTCGCGGGTCGATCGAATGCATGGGAAACGTGTTTCCTGTACGAAGTGGAGCGTGAAGCGGGACCGTGGCTCAGGTGGTGGCTGCAGCCTGCTCCTGCCGGGGCAGCAGGAAGTGCGCCAGCGCCGGCATCAGCACCAGCGCGCCGACCATGTTCCACAGGAACATGAAGGTCAGCAGGATCCCCATGTCGGCCTGGAACTTGATCGGCGAGAACGCCCAGGTCACCACGCCTGCGGCGAGCGTGATCCCGATCAGCGCGACCACGCGCCCGGTGAAGGTGAGCGCCGCGTAGTACGCCTCGCGCAGCGGCATGCCGGCGCGCGTCTTCGCCAGCACCACGGTCAGCACGTACAGCGCATAGTCGATGCCGATACCGACCCCGAGCGCGATCACCGGCAGCGTCGCCACCTTGACCCCGATGCCGAGCTTCACCATCAGCGCCTCGCAGAGCACCGAGGTCACCATCAGCGGCAGCACCGCACAGGCGACGCCGGCCAGCGATCGGAACGTGATCCAGCTGAGCAGGATCACCGCGCCGTAGACCCAGAACATCATCTCGCGGTTGGCCTTCTTGACGACGATGTTGGTCGCCGCCTCGAAACCCGCGTTGCCGGCCGCTCCGAGGAACTGCACCTTGTCACTGCGCCACTCGCTGTTGAACTGCTCGAGCGCATCGACCACCGACTGCAGCGTCTTCGCCTTGTGGTCGGCCAGGTAGACCAGCAGCGGCCACACCGAGCACTCGACATTGACCAGCCCCATGTCGACCATCTCGACCGCGGCGTAGTTGATCGAGGACTGGTTGCGGTTCAGCGACAGCCACTTGATGTAGCCCTCGTTGAGACCCGAGAGCAGGCGGCGCGTGCCGGAATTCATGCCGACCACGTCCTCGACCTCGGGGATCTGGCGGAAGCGCCACTCGAGTTCGTCGGCCAGCGCCAGCGTCTCGTGGTCGGTGCAGCCGTCGTTGGCGGTCTTGACGATCACCGCGAAGATGTCGCTCGAGACCGAGTAGTGCTCGATCATGAACTTCACGTCGGTGTTGTAGCGCGAATCCGGGTGCAGCTCGGGCGCGCCGGGATCCAGATCGCCGATCTGCAGGTCCCGCGCGACCAGCAGCCCGCCCGCCGTGAGCACGACGGCCACGGCGATCGCCGACGCCGCCCAGCGGCGCTCGGTGAACTTCAGCAGCAAGCGCCAGATACCGTGCGGCTCGGCGTCCACCGCCTCCTGCAGGTGCGCGCGCCGGGCCGCCGAGGCCGACACGCCGATGTACGACAGCACCACCGGGATCAGGATCAGGTTGGTGAAGATCAGCACCAGCACGCCGAGGCTGGCGGTGATCGCCAGATCCTGGATCACCTGGATCTGGATGATCATCAGCACCGCGAAGCCGATGCCGTCGGAGGCGAGCGCGGTGAAGCCGGCGAGGAACAGCCGCCGGAACGTGTAGCGCGCCGCCACGTACGGGTGGCAGCCGCGGCCGGTGTCCTGCAGGATGCCGTTCAGTTTCTGCGCGCCGTGCGAGACGCCGATCGCGAACACCAGGAACGGCACCAGGATCGAGTACGGGTCGAGCTCGAAGCCGAACACCGTGAGCAGCCCCAGCTGCCAGACCACCGCGCCGATCGTGATCACGATCACGACCAGCGTGGAGCGCAGGCAGCGGGTGTACCAGTACAGCAACGCGGTGGCGATCAGCACCGCGACGAAGAAGAACACCACCACGCTCTTCAGGCCGGCGATCAGGTCGGCGACGATCTTGGCGAAGCCGATGATGTGCACGCTGGTCCCGGTGGGGTTCTCCGGATCGCCCTGGAAACGCGCGCGCACTTCCTCGAGCTGCGCGCCGAGCCGCCCGTAGTCGAGCCGCTCGCCGGTGTCGGGGTTGCGATCCATCAGCGGCACCAGCAGCGCCGCCGAACGTTCGTCGTTGGCGATCAGGTTGCCGCGCAGCGCCGCGTGGGCGGCGTTCAGCCGCACGCGCGCGATCGACCCGGGCGAGGCATCGTAGTCCGGCGGGATCACCGAATCGCCCTCGAAGCCTTCCTCGGTGACGACGCGGTAGCGCGTGTTCGGCGTCCACAGCGATTTCATCTTCTCGCGCACCACGCCGGGGAGGAAGAACACCGCGTCGTTCACTTCGTGCAGCGTCTGCAGGTACCCGGGGGTGTAGATCGTCGTGTCCTCGGTCGCCACCGCGATGCGCAGCACGTTGCCGAGCCCGCGCATCTGGTCGGCGTTGGCCTTGTAGTTCAGCACGTACGGGTGGTTCTTCGGCAGCATCTTCTCGAACTCGGACTGCAGCCGCATGTGCGTGACGGTGTAGTAGCCGAGGAACAGCGTCGCCAGCACGCAGGCCAGCACGATCGCCGCGCGGTTGTTGAAGATCAGGCTCTCGAGCCAGGAGCCCGAGCGCGGGTCGAACGTCGCCACGTCGTCGATCACCGGCAGGAAGGTGCTGTCTGCGCCGTGTGCCATGGAATTCCCCTGTGGTTAGCGCGCCGTGGCGCCGAGGCGTTCCGCTTCGCCGATGTCGATCACCCGCAGCCCGAACGCGCCGCTCAGCACCAGTTCCCCGGGACGTCCCTCGAGCAGGTCGCTGACCGGTGCCTGCGCGCCTGCCGGCAGCGCCTCGAAACTGCGACCGTCGTCGCGGCTCGCGAGCAGCGTGCCGTCCTGCGCCGCGAGCACCACCCGACCGTCGGCCAGCGTGGTGGCGGCGACGATCGCCGGCGTCTGCGGCTTGCCGACCTCGCTCCAGCTCGCACCGCGATCCTCCGAACGGAACACCAGCCCGCGCAGACCACCGGCCACCAGCGCGCCGTCACCTGTGGCCACGATCGTGAACATGCTGCCGTCGTAGGGAAACTCCTGCCGGCGCCACTCGCCGCTTGCGGGGTCCTCGACCAGGATCGTTCCCATCTCGCCGGCGAGCACGCGCAGCGGTGCGTCGTCGCCTGCGGCCGGCAACTCCGCGTGACTGAACAGGTGCACGTACTGCTCCAGATCGAGCCGCTCCATCACCGGCTGCCACGAGGCACCGCCGTCGGTGGTTGCGAACAGCAGGCCGTAGGCGCCGGCGGCGATCCCCTCGCGCTCGTCGCGCATCAGGATGCCGAAGAACGGCCGGTCGGCATTGCCGTCGAGCGCGAGCTGCATTTCCTCGAGCAGCAGCGCATAGCGTGCGTCGTCCGGATGCTGCCCGGCCAGTGCGCGGTAGTGTTCCAGACCGATCCGCGCGAGTTGCACACCGTCCAGCTGGCGTTCCCAGGTGCGGCCGCCATCGAGCGTGTGCAGGATCACGCCCTCGTGACCGACGACCCAGCCTTGCTCGGGCGAGACAAAGGTCGCATCGAGCAGCGAGGAGCGCACCGGCACCGATTCGGCCTGCGTCCACGAGTGGCCCTGATCGTCGGAATACAGGATGTGGCCACGGATGCCGGTGGCGATCAGCCGCTCACCGGCGCGCGTCAGGGAAAAGCTCAGCGACTGCGCGGCGATCGCCGACGGCACCGCCGGCAGCTCGAGCACGTCGTAGCGCTTCGCCTCGGGTTCGGCCGCCGCGCCCAGCGCGAGCACGGCGCCGACTGCCAGGACCAGGATTCTTTTCATGCAGGCTCCCGAATCACTGCCGCGTGGAGCAGCCGCGCACCCGTGCACACGAGGCGCACCCCGCCACCCAGGCAGTTGCGGGGTACGGCCATCGTGATCAACGGATGCCGGTACGCGCCATCCCCTGCGCCGTGAAGTACTGCTCCGACGCATCGTGGGTGTTGCGGTAGGTGCCCGGAATCGGCTTCGAGTTGATGTTGTAGATGTTGCTGATCAGATCGTAGCCGCCGTACCCGGTATTGGCGGGCGACGGCACGTCCCAGTCGTGGTGCGGGTACATCAGTTGCACGCGCCACAGCTTGCCTTGCCCGTCCCAGGTCTCGCCGATCAGGCCCGCCCACGTGTCTTCGTCGAGGTAGTAGCGGCGCTTGCTGTAGATGTGCCGGCTGCCCGCCTTCAGATTGCCCTCTACGACCCACACGCGGTGCTTCTCCCAGCGCACGAACTCGGGCTTGAAGAAGTGCTTGTCCATCATCTCCTCGACGTTCTTCTCCAGCGAGAAAACGTAGGTGTTGTAGGGCAGGAAGATCTCCTTCTTGCCGACCAGCGTCCACTCGAAGCGCTCCGGCGAGCCGTTGTACATGTACGCGTCGTCGTAGGTCGACATGCCCGCGGTGGCCGGGTTCGGCGTGTCGAAGGACACCGCCGGCGCCTTGCGCACGCGTCGCTGCCCGGTCAGGTACTGCCACGCGTCACGGCCCTTGCCGGCGGTGTAGTCCGCACCGGGTTCGTGCACCAGCAGGATTTCGCCGGCACGGCGCGCCGGCGCGAGGTAGTTGATGCGCAGGAACGTGTAACGCAGGTCGCTGGTGCTGTAGTTGCGCTTCTTGAACTGGTCGATGTACATCGGGTAGTCGATATAGTTCTCGGCCGTGGTCGACAGCACCTGTTTGCCGTTGGCGTCGACGTAGTAGCTGTTGTACTTGAAGAAGGCCTGGAAGCCCTGGAAGCGCAGCATGTGGTTCCACAGCGCCTCGACGCCGCTCTGCGGCAGCGGGAACGGCACGCCGGCGACGTTGCCCTCGATCTTCTGCCCGTCGGCGACCAGGCTCGCGCCGGTGGCGTTCTTGCGCGTGCCGTCGAAGAACCACTGCGGCTGGATCGAGTTGCGGTGCGTCGGATAGACGTCGAGACGGAACCCCTGCGCGCCCCACTTGTTCAGCAGCGCTGCCACGCCCTCGGCGAGGAACGGCGCGTACTGCGCCATGTTGTCGGCGGTCACCGAATAGAGCGGCTTCTCGTCGGGAAACGGATTGCGATAGTCGTCACCGGGTTTCCAGCCGGCCGGCACCGGGGTTCCCTTGCCGTCCCAGGCCGGGATCGAACCGTCGGCGTTGCCGGCGCGTTCGGCACCGACCGGCGTGAGGTCGGTGCCGAGGCGTGCGGCCTGCTCGGCGCTGACCGCCGCGTGCAGCGTGGCGGAGGCAACGGCGCCGATCAGCGCCGCCGCAAAAAGGCTTCTTATCTTCATGATGTGGCAGCTCCTTCCAGATCCCGGATCAGAATGTGCGCTTGACGGTGAAGGTGAGGTTGTCGCGGTCCTTCAGGTTACCGACCGGACCATTGTCCTGGGAACCGAAGTAGAAGTTGTACTTCACGTCGACGTTCCAGACCTGCGCGTACTCCAGCGCGACGCCGACACTCCCCGAGCCGATGCCCTCGTTGCCGCCGGTGGAGATCGGGGTCTGGCCGTCGATGCCGTAGGACACCGTGAACGGCAGCCGCACGTCGAGGCTGGGACGCACCTGGTACCACTGCGGGGCGAACGCGAGCGCGATCGTCGACAGCACGCGGTCCTCGCGGACGTCCGGATGTACCAGCGCGGCGTTGCTCCGGATGCGATCGAGGGCGGAAAACGTCAGTTCGACCGAATAGCTGCCTCCGTCCCACATACGGTTCGGATCCAGGAATCCCAGTGCGTTCATCACCACGTGCCAGGTGTCGCCGGTAGGCCCGGGATAATTGCCCTCGTTGGCGCCGTCGAAGTCGAAATTGTCGGACGGGAAGCCGTTGCTGGCCAGCGTCTGTTCGACCAGTGGCTGGAAGCCGCCGAAGTTCGGGTACGGCTCGGCGTGCAGCAGCGCCGCGGTGCCGAAGTTGATCGCGACGTCGTGGCGATACACCAGGTCCATGCCGAACGAGATGCCCGCGATTTCCTTGCCGAGGCTGATCCCGAACAGCTCGTTGTCCTCGCGGTACGTCCACTTGAAGCGCCCGATGCCGACCGCCGGGTAACCACCGCCGGTGTAGTAGCCGAACGGGTCGGGCGTATCGCCGCCGGAGAACGCCGGCCACAGCCCGACCAGCGCGCCCGCCAGCGGGTTGGTGGTCGCCTGCGCGGTCGCGAACTGCCCCACGTTCAGCGCACCGACCAGCCCCTGCGGGTACTTGTCGTGGTAGTTCAGGTAGTAGACGCCGAGCTCGAGTCCGCTCTCGGCGAACACGTACTGGACACCCACGCCGAACTCGCCGTCGTCGGGCTTCTCGGAGGAGTTCTTGACGAAACCGGTGCGCGGCGCCACCAGCGCGCCGGTGGCCGGGTCCACCTGGCCGGGGATCAGCGTCAGGAACTCGGCGTCGTCCATCGAGATCTCCGACAGCGCCAGGTAACTGCCGGGATGTGGATAACGCGTCGGCTCGAACTCGAACGAGTAGTAACCGACCACCGCGAAGTTCGGCGTCGCCTGCCACGAGAGCGAAAGCTTGTTGCTGGGCAGGAACAGCTCGCGCGCCTCCGAACCCGGCACCCCGAGTCCCTTGGACAGGTCGATCGAGGCCATCGAACCGGCGATGCCGTTGACCGCGCCGCCGACGAACAGGCTCTGGCCCCAGTACAGCGCGTGGCGACCCAGCCGTGTGCTCAGCTCGGTGCTTCCCAGCGTCAGGTTCGCGAACACGAAGGCGTCGAGCAACTCGACGTCGCGGTAATGCAGATCCTCGGTGGCGTCCAGATACTCGCCCGGGGCAACGCTCAGACCGTGCCAGGTGTCGGTGTAGTTGCCGTTGACCCGGTAACGCTTGTTGACTCCGGGGTGATCGTTGTCGGACCCGTAAGCGTGGTCGTACCACGCGGCGGCGCTGACACGGAAACCGAAATCCTGCTTCCACACCAGTTCCAGTTCGCTCAGCAGATCCAGCCGGTTGCTGACGACGCCCTTGTCGAAGCCGAGGTCACCGTCGTCGTAGAGCGTGGGGCTCTTGCTGGCGATCACGTCGTCGCTCTGGCTCTCGACGCGCGTCATCAGGTTGTATTTCAGCGTGTTGTCCCAGCGCACGTCGAGGTCCGTGTTGCCGGTGTCGAACTGCATCGCCCAGCCGGTGCTCGCGCTGGCCAGCGCCACGCAGGCCACGGCCTGCCCCAGCGCACACCGGCGGAACCTCCCGCGCATCGCTCCCCTTGCTGTGCTCATGATCGGAACTCCCCGCAGCGTATTGTTGGTCTGGCACATCCCTTTTTGCCGGATTCTAGCGATACGGGCAAGGACTTTGTTGATCCAGATTACGCGCAGGGCGAATTCCCGCCCCCCCTGCGAGCCGGCGGCACCCAAGCGGCCCACGCCGGACCGGAGGTTCAGCGCTGGCGCTTCTGCGCGGCCAGCAGCAGTTCCCCGAGGGTGCCGGTACGGACGCCGGTGCCGGCGCCGCCCGCCCGTGCGTCGCCGCGTTTCTCGGGCCGGGGCGCGGGGGTTGCGCCGCGCGCCGGGCGCACCCGCTCGCCCTCGGCGGGCAGCTCGTCATCGAGCCGCATGGTGAGTCCGATGCGCTTGCGCGCCGGGTCCACCTCGAGCACCTTGACCTTCACGATATCGCCGGTCTTGACCACCTCGCGCGGGTCGCGCACGAACGTGCGGCTGAGTGCCGAGACGTGCACCAGCCCGTCCTGGTGCACGCCGATATCGACGAAGGCGCCGAAGTTCGCCACGTTGGTG
>CAUJIL010000008.1 GCA_963204845.1 Pseudomonadota bacterium
GAACGCGCGGCGCTCGCCTACCAGGAGTTCCTGCGCGATCCCGGGCCGGTGGTGATCGGCGCCGTGCAGGGCGCGAGCTGCTTCGGCCCCGCCTACGAGATGGCGATGATCCTCGACGCCGATCTGCGCAAGCGCAAGCTGCGCGACCGTGTGCCGATGACCTATGTGACCAGCGAACCCTATGTGGGCCACATGGGCCTCGGCGGCGTCGGCGACTCCAAGACCCTGCTCGAATCCGAGTTGCGCCAGCGCCACATCCGCTGGATCACGAATGCGAAAGTGAACGAAGTCACTGCCTCGGCGGTGCGCATCACCGAGCACGACGACGAGGGCAAGCCGCGACGCGAGCAGGAGCTGCCGTCGCGCTTCACGATGCTGATCCCGGCGTTCCGCGGCGTCGACGCGGTGGCCGCCGTCGAGGGGTTGTGCAATCCGCGCGGCTTCGTGCTGATCGACGAACACCAGCGCAACCCGACCTGGCGCAACATCTTCGCCGCCGGCGTCTGCGTCGCGATTCCGCCGGTGGAAGCCACACCGGTGCCGACCGGGGCGCCGAAGACCGGCTACATGATCGAGTCGATGATCACCGCGATCACGCACAACATCGCGGCCGACCTCGCCGGGGGCGCCGCCGACGCGCGCGCGACCAGGAACCCGATCATCCAGGCAGACCACGGCGACGACGGCGTCGCGTTCGTTGCCCTGCCGCAGATCCCGCCGCGCAACCTCACGTGGGCGAAGCGCGGCAAATGGGTGCACTTGGCGAAGATCGCCTTCGAGAAATACTTCATGCACAAGATGGCCAGCGGCAACACCGAACCCGTCTACGAGAAGTACGTGCTGAAGGCACTCGGTATCGTGCGGCTGAAGTCCGGAGCGCACGGCGACGCACCGCACTGAGGCAGCGCTTCGCCGAGGCGCCCCGCCGGCGCGCGCCTCAGCGAAACGCCTGCCCCGGCGCGACACCGAGCTTGCGCGCGACGAGCGCCGCCGGACAGAAGCCGGTGATCGAGGACTGCAGCAGGTTGAGGCCAACGAAGGCGGTCAGGAAGTACCAGTACTGGTGCACCCAGGTGCCGAGCGCCAGGCTCAGCAGGACCATCACGCCCGCGAAACCGAGAATGAAGCGATCGAGGTTCATGGCGAAACTCCAGCAGATGCGTCGATGACGATCGATATATTAGCGCATACTAATATCAAAGCAAGCCCGTGCCCGTGGATCGTCCTGGGGCCGCGCTTGTTGTATGAGGCCACGCAACCCTGACCCGGAGCACCCGCAATGCAACGACTGGACGGCAAGCGGATCATCGTCACCGGCGGCGCCGGCGGCATCGGCAACGCGGCGGTGCGCCTGTTCACGGACTGCGGCGCGCGCGTCGCGACCACGTTCCACCGCAACGCCCCCGAACTGCCGCCCGGCGTGCCCGCCGCACGCTGCGACATAACCGATCGGGCCGAGGTAGCACGGGTGTTCGACGAGCTGGTTGCTGCGCTCGGCGGCCTCGACGCACTGGTGCACGCGGCAGGCGCGCACGGCAGCCGTGCCGCCCACGAGGTCAGCGACGCGGACTGGGACGCGCTGATGGACGCCAACGCACGCGCCACCGCCTGGACCAACCAGGCAGCGTTCCGCCACCTGCGCGACCACGGCGGCTCGATCGTCAACATGGGTTCGGTCGAAGGCGTGCGCGGCTTCGCCGGCAACGCGGTCTACGCGGCCTCGCGTGGCGCCGTGATGGCATGGACGCGCAGCGTGGCGCTCGAGTGGGGCCGGCACGGCGTGCGCGTGAACTGCGTCGCCCCGGCGCTCCACACCGACATCTTCGAGCGCCAGCGTGCCGCGCTGGACAGCGCCTCGCTGGCCGCGATGGACGCCCACCTCGCGGCGTTGATCCCGCTCGGCGGCCGCATGGGCGATGCGCTGCGCGACCTCGCGCCGGTGCTCGCGTTCCTGGTCAGCGACGATTCCCGCTTCGTGACCGGACAGACGCTCGCGGTCGACGGCGGGCTGATGATGCTGGGTTCCTGAGGACGGCCGCTCACTCCCGCGGCGGCGCATCGAGCAGCGGCGCCAGCGTCGGCATCAGCGCGCCGAGCAGGCGCACCGGCAGCCCGCTGGTGAATTCGTACCGGGCGGCCTCAGCGCCGGGAACGAAGGCCGTGATGGTGCCGAAGAAGCGGTCATCGACGAGGAACACGAAGGTCGCCACGCGGTTCACGACCCGCGACTCGACCAGCCTCCCCGGGCCCGCGTAGACCTCGAAGCGGTGGTCACCGGTGCCGGTCTTGCCGCCGACCAGGTGGCGCGAACCGTCGGCCCGCACCAGCGCGGGCTGCAGCGCGCGCGCGGTGCCCGTGCCGACCACGTCGAGCAAGGCCGCGCGCGCGACCGCGGCCACCTCGGGCTGCACGACGCGCCGCCCGGTGGCGGGAACGGCTGAATGCACCACCTCGTACGGCGTGCCGGCGGCGAAGTGCAGCTCGCCGACCAGCCGCGAGGGGTAGCGCAGCCCGCCGTTGACGATGATGCCCATCAGTTCCGCGAGCGCGGCCGGGCGATCGCCCGAGCTGCCGATCGAGGTGGCCAGCGAGGGCGTCAGCGAGGCGAAGGGATAGCCCAGGGTGCGCCACTGCCGGTGCAGTTCCTGGAAGGCCTCGATCTCGAGCAGGTCGAGGATGCGGCGGTCCTGCGCGCGGCGGCGGCTGGTCTTCATCAGCCACGCGTAGACCTCCTGGCGCACCTCGGCGCCGGCGTCGATCACCTCGCGTTCGCCGGCCTCCGGGTGCCGGCGCAGGTAGTCGAGCAGCCACAGTTCGAGCGGATGCACGCGCGCCAGGTAACCACGGTCGTTGAGGTCGAATTTCTGCGGTGCGTAGCGCTGGTACAGCGAGGCAAGCTCGTCCGCGGACGGCACCTCGTCGGGCAGGTGACGCGCGAACCACGGCCTCAGCCCCTCGGCGTCGAGCTCGGGGCGCACCGTGCGCACCGTCACCACCAGCGCGCGCGGCGTCACGCGCACGCCGTCGAGCAGCGCGTGCAGCGCCTCGTCGGCGCCGAGGCCGCGGTACTTGCGGTAGAAGCGGCGCAGGAACACCGTTCCCTCGCGATCGGCGAAGCGGCGCAGGTAGTCGTCACGCCCGGGATCGTCCGCGTTTTCGAGCAGCCGCGCCGTGGTCGAGGACGCGCGGTACATGTAGTGGTCGATGACCTCGCGCATCATGCGGATGAACACCAGGTTCACCGAGCGGCGCATCGCCTCGGCGACGTCGAGCACGGCGTGGTCGTCGCGGCGCTCGAAGTTCGCGAAGCGGTGGGCACCGCCGCCGGTATAGAACAGCTGCGCGGTCGAGGCGGAATAGCGCCGGAGCATCGCCGCCTCCAGCGTCTGCTGCAACGTCGCGCCCGGATGCGCAGCCAGGTGCTCGTACACCCAGGCACTCAGGCGGTCGCGCGGGTGCAGCGCCGCCCGCGCCTGCCACGGCTCGGCGGCCGCGGCGGCCTGCCCGTGCACCTCGGCGATCAGTTCCAGCCAGCTCAGCAGCGTGCGCAGTTTCGCCGTGGACCCCAGGTCCAGCCGCGCGCCGGAATTGATGTCCAGCGGCTGGTCGAGGTTGTCGGCGTTGATGCGCAACCGGTTCGCTCCGGCGCCACGTTCGTAGAGCGTCAGGCTGTAGATCACACGCGCCGGATCGCTGGCGCGCAGCAGGCGTTCGCCTTCCAGGCCGAGCTCGCGGATGCGCTGCCGGTCCGCCAGGCCGCGCAGGAATTCCGTCACCTCGCGCTGCACCGTCGCGTCCAGCGTGGTGGTGGCTGCGAGGTCGAGGCGGTCGAGTTCGTACAGGCTGCGCACCCCGAGCAGCGACAGCAGTTCGTTGCGCGCCAGGTTGAGTCCCTTCTGGCGCGTGAAGTCCGGCACCGGCGAGGCGTCCGCGCGCGCGCGCAGCCCGAGCGGCACGCGCTGGGCGGCGTCGGCCAGCGCGCGCGGGATCACGCCCTCGGCACTCATGCGGCGCAGGTAGCTGTCGGCCAGCGCCGCCAGCGCGGTGCCGTCGTCGGCCAGGTAATGGCTGGGGCGGCGTACCGCGAGGATCAGTGCCAGCACCCGCTTGTAGTGCAACGCGCGCTCGGCAAGCGGAGCACCCTCGTCGGCGAGCACCCGGTTCGTTGCGGCGAAGCCGGTGCCGAACCACGATTCGATGCCGTCACCGAGGCTGGAAACCTCGCCGTAGCCGCGCTGCGCCGCGAGCGGCAGGGAATTCAGGTAATCGAGTACCAGCCGCTGGCGTGCCGGCAGCGTCTGTTCGCCCTGGCGGTACACGCGCAGGCTGGCCGCAGCCATCTGCACCAGCTTGTCGCGTGCATCGCGCGTGATGCCGTCCGGCGAGTGGCGGAACTTCTCGAGCTGCGTGGCCAGCGTGCTGGCGCCGACCACCTTCTGCTCGCGGCCCAGCGACTTCAGCGCCTGCTGACCCACCGCCACCGCCATGCGCTCCCAGTCGACCACCGGGTTCAGGTACGGACGGGCCGGGTCGAGCAGCTCGCGGTCCTCCACGTACAGCAGCGTGCGCACCACCAGCGGCGGGATCGCGGCGAAATCCGCGTAGACGTTGCGCGGATACAGCGCGCGCTGGATCGGGGCACCGGAAGCGTCGAACAGCTGCAGCCCCGTCCGGGTCTTCTCGGGGTACACATTGAACAGCCCACGCGCGGCCAGTTCGCTCATGCGCCGTGACGGCACGGCCTGGCGCGTGACGGCGAAGCCGGCCTCCCGGAGGCGTTCACCGAACTGGGGCAGCCGCGCGTAGCCGAGCCGGATGTCGTACGGTCCCCGGTCGGGTCGCAGCGGCTCGCTCGCCGGCCCCGGCACCACGCGGTAGGTGATCGCGGACGCGAACTCCGCCAGCCAGCGTGCCTGCCAGCGCGACTGGCGCATCTCCTCGTAGCCCAGCCAGCCGAGCGCGACGCTGCTGCCCAGCAGGATCACGCCGGAGGTGATGCGCAGCACCGAGGCGAGCAGGCGCAGCCCGCGCCCGGAACGTTGGCGCCGCGCGGCCACCGAGGCACGCGCCGCCGCGCGCTGCGGCAGCACCATCCCACGGTTGTCCAGCAACGGAATGCGGCGCACTTGCCCACTGAGGCCGATCACGTGCGAATGCGTCCTGCGCGTTGATCACGCGACAAGTCTAGTACGCCGGGCGCGACGGCGCCGCGCCGCAGGTTCGCGCTGTTGCGGTGATCGCCGGGACCGCTACACTCCCCGCATCGTACCCGGCAAGGATTCCGCCATGCTCCCGAAGCTCGACGACCCCGCGCTGCTGCGCGGCCAGGCGTACATCGACGGCCAGTGGACGGACGCGGACGACGGCGGCCGCCTGGCGGTGGCGAACCCCGCCAACGGCGCGACGATCGCCGAGGTGGCATGCTGCGGTGCCGCCGAGACGCGGCGTGCGATCACGGCCGCCGGGCGCGCACAGCAGGACTGGGCCAGGCGAACCGCGAAGGATCGCGCGCGGCTGCTGCGCAAGCTGTTCGACCTGATGCTGGCGCACCAGGAGGACCTGGCGCGCATCCTGACCGCCGAGCAGGGCAAGCCACTCGCGGAGGCGCGCGGCGAGATCGCCTACAGCGCGAGCTTCATCG
>CAUJIL010000009.1 GCA_963204845.1 Pseudomonadota bacterium
TGGAGTACCTGGGCCAGCAGATCCGGCGCGGCGACAAGCTGGTGTGCATCCTCGGCGCGCCGAACCGCGACCCGGCATTCTTTGCCGACCCGGATGCCTTCGACATCACGCGGGCGCCGAACGGCACGCGCAAGAACTACCGCACCTTCGGCCAGGGTCCGCACTACTGCGTGGGCGTGCACCAGGCCCGGCTCAACCTCGAGGTGATGCTGGAGGAGATCGTGCGGCGCATGACGGGCTTCCGCCTGCTCGCCGCGCCGCGCCACGCGCGCTCGATCTTCATGGAAGGCTACAAGGAAATGCGCGTGGCCTTCGAGCGGCGCGCCTGAGCATGGCGCCACGAACCGTGATGCCGGCGGTCGATCGGATCGGGCGCGCGGTCCGCGATCGACCCTCCCCTCACACTGACCGCGATCGGGCATAGGCAGGAACAAAACAATGAAAGCGAACGTGTTGCACCGCCTGACGTGCATGATGCTCGGCCTGCTGCTCGCCGCGCCGGCGCTCGCCGGCACCCCGCCCGACGGCGAACAGCTCTATGCCGCGCATTGCGCCAGCTGCCACGCGGATCCGGCCACGCGCTCGCCGGCGCTCGCCACCCTGCAGCGGGTGCCGCTGTCGCGGCTGCTGTCGTCGCTCGAATTCGGGCGCATGCAGGCGCAGGCCGCCGCGCTCTCGCCCGCGGAACGCCACGCCATCGCCGCCTGGCTGGGCAGTGCCGAGGATGGCGCGCGTTTCGCGTGGATCGAGGCGCGGCGCTGCGCGCAGCCGATCGCCGAACTTCCACCCGACGCCGCGGGCGACTGGGGCTTCGGCGTGCGCAACGCGCGTCACCTCGCGAGCGGCGTCACCATCGCGCCACACAACGTCGCGCGCCTCGAACTCGTGTGGTCGCTGGCGCTGCCGCAGGTCACCGATATGCGCTCGCAGCCGGTCGCGGCCGGCGAGGTGCTGTTCCTGGGCACCCAGACCGGCTCGGTGCTCGCGCTCGATGTGCTCAGCGGTTGCGTGCACTGGTCGCAGCGCGTGAGCGGCAGCGTGCGCTCGGCGCTGACGCTGGCGGCCACGCCCGACGGCGTTTCGACGCTGTTCTTCGCCGACGACCTGGGCACGGTGCACGCGCTGGATGCGCGCAGCGGGCAACGACGCTGGCAGCGCGACGTGAAGCTGTTCCCCACCACGGTGGTCAGCGGGTCGATCACGTACCACGCCGGCCGGCTGTTCGTGCCGCTGTCCTCGTTCGAGGTCGCCGCGGCCGGCATGCCGACCCACGAATGTTGCCGTTCGCACGGCGGCGTGCGCGCGCTCGACGCCACCACCGGGGGCGAACTGTGGACCTACGAGACCACACCGGCGGCGACCCGCACCGGAACCACCTCGGCCGGCGTGCCCAGCTGGGGCCCGTCGGGCGCCTCGGTATGGAGCACGCCCACCATCGACGCCCGCCGCGGTCTGGTCTACGTCGGTACCGGCGAGAACTTCTCCCGCCCCGCCACCGACACCAGCGACGCGGTGATTGCCCTCGGGATCGACGATGGACTCCCGCGCTGGCGCTTCCAGGCGTTGGCCGACGACGTCTGGAACGCCGCCTGTCAGTTGAACGGTCCGAACTGCCCGCAGGATCCCGGCCCCGACTGGGACATCGGCGCCTCGGTGGCGCTGGTCAGCGGCGATGACGGCCGCGAACGGCTGCTGGTCGGACAGAAATCCGGCGAGCTGTTCGTGCTCGATCCCGACGCCGCCGGCGCGCTGCTGTGGCGTCGGCGCGTGAGCCAGGGAACCGCCAACGGCGGCAACAGCGGCATCCACTGGGGCGTGGCCAGCGACGGGCGCCACGTCTTCGTGCCGATCTCCGACCCCGACTGGAAGCTGCCGGGCTACACGCCGCGCCCGGGGATCTATGCCTTCGCGGTGCGCGACGGCGCGCCGGTGTGGGAACATCCAGTGACGCGCGGCTGCGAGGTCGACCCGGCCGATGCGCCGCTCGCCGGACTCGCGGCCATGCGCACCGGCGCTACGCCACGATCACCGTGGCCGCAATGTTCGTGGTTCTACGCGCATTCGGCCGCCGCGCTGCTCGCCAACGGCATCGTCTGGGCCGGCGCGCTCGACGGCCGGGTACGCGCGCTCGATGCGGCGAGCGGGCGTGCGCTGCACGTGATCGAAACGGCGCGGCCGCTGATCGGGAGCAACGGCATCGAGGGACACGGCGGCTCGATCGACGTCGGCGGCGTGCTGCCGCACGGGCGTTACCTGTTCGTGCTGTCCGGCTACGGGATGTTCCGCCAGATGCCCGGCAACCTGCTGCTCGCCTACGCCTTGCCGCCGGACATCGCCGCCCCGTAGGTCCGGGCTGTGCCCGGACATTGTTTGGTCACCCACATGTTCGGCCACAGGCCGAACCTACGAATGCAGTGTTCCGGCACGGGCTGGACCGACGCGCACACGTTCGCGTAGGTCCGGGCTGTGCCCGGACATTGTTTGGTCACCCACATGTTCGGCCACAGGCCGAACCTACGAATGCAGTGTTCGGCCACCGGATTTGTTCGGCCACAGGCCGA
>CAUJIL010000010.1 GCA_963204845.1 Pseudomonadota bacterium
GCCGACGGCAGTTACCAGTATTGTTTCAACGACGTCGCGCACGCCCATTGCATCGGACCCGTCGCGACGATGGGCGTGCGCGAGGCGCTGCAGCAGCGCGAGCGGATGCCGGCGCTCGCGGGGCTGTGCGACGACTGCAACGTGCGCGGCCGTTACGGCCCGCGCGAACTGGCGCGCGCGCTGAACGGGTACCTGCGCCAGGAGGCCCCTGGCTGAGACTGCCCCGGCTCGTGCCAGCGCGCGGCGTTCCTGGTCAGGGGATGAGACCTCGGATTGCGATCCTGCAATCTTTGTTGACGGCTAAGCAAACCAGCCATAGCGTGCCGACCATCTGCCGACCCCGAGACGCAGGCAGTCACCCACGCAGCACCCCGAGGAGACCGCATGAACCGTCTGGCAGGCAAGGTCGCGATCGTCACCGGCGCCGGCCGGATCGGCAACATCGGTGTCGCGGTCTGCGACGCCTTCCTGCGCGAAGGCGCCCGCGGCGTGGTGGGCACCGACCTGCGCAGCGAGGATGCCGAGGCGATCCGCGCGCGCATGGAGAGCTCGCACGGCACGGACCGTTTCCTGCTGCTGGAGCACGACGTCACCGACGAGACCGCGTGGCAGCGCGTGCTCGCGCAGACGCTCGCCGCCTTCGGCGCACTCGACGTGCTGGTCAACAACGCCGGCCTGTCGATCCACGGCGGCATCGAGACCACCTCGCTCGCGGACCTGCGTGCGGTGATGGCGGTGAACCACGACGCGCTGTTCCTCGGCATCAAGACCTGCGTGGGCGAGCTCGCCGCGGCGCACACGCGCCACGCCGGCGGCGGCGCCATCGTGAACAACCTGTCGATGGCCTCGTACATGTCGAACGCGAACAACATCGGCTACCACGTCTCGAAGGCGGCCGGGCGCATGCTGACGCTGTGCGCGGCGAACGAACTGGGCCCGCGCCGCATCCGGGTGAACTCGATCCACCCCGGCGTCACCATGACGCCGCTGATCCGCGAGGGTCTGCGCGACTACGTGCAGGGCGGTCTGTGGCCCAGCGAGGAAGCGGCCGAGCAGGCGCTCGCCTCGATGAGCTGGCTGAAGACGACCAGCCAGCCCGAGGACACCGCGCACGCCTTCGTGTACCTGGCATCCGAAGAGGCGCGCTTCGTGACCGGCGCCTCGATCCAGCACGACGGCGGCATCGGCGGCGTGTATTGATCCTGCCGACCCGCTGCGCGGGATCCGCTCACGGTACCGCCGCGACCGTCGCGCGCAGCGCCTCGTCCAGATCGTCGAGCGCATAGCCGAGCGCGCGCCGCGCCGGCGCGGGATCGATGAACAGGCGTGCCGTCTGCACCTCGGTGAAACGCCGCAGATCGAGCCCGCCCTCCTTGCCCTGCGCCCACTGCAGCCAGTGCACCCCGTGGAACCCCAACCGCGCCAGCGGTCCAGGCACGGTCAGCACGCGCACGCGTCGGCCATCGGCCCGCGCCAGGCGCGCGAGCAGTTCGCTCCACTCGAGGTTCTCCTGCCCGATCGCATAGCAGCGCCCCGCCGTGCCGCGCTCGATCGCCCCGGCGACCGCCTCGCCGGCGACCCGCGCCGAGATGCAGGCGCTGCCGCCAGCGGTGTAGAAAACCGTCTGGCCGTGGCGCAGGTAGCGCACCAGCGGGGTCCACAGCGGCTGCCAGCCCGGCACCGGTAACGCGCCGAACACATACGGCAGCTGCACCACCATGCCGTCGATGCCCGACACCGAACGCGCCACCTGCTGCTGCTCGAGCCGGCTGCGGATATAGGCATGATGGGTGGCGAGCCCGAGTTCGGGCCAGCGGCGCGCGAAATGCGCGAAATACGAACCCAGCACCACCGCGCGTGTCACGCCGGTGTCGGCGGCGAGCCGCAGGACGCGCTCCAGGTCCTCGACGTTCGCCTTGCGCAGCTTCGGGTAGGCAGGGCGTTGCGGCGTGCTGCGCTCGTCCATGCCGGCGGCGAAAACAAGCGCGTCGTGACCGCGCAGCAGGGCGCGCAGGCGCGTGTCGTCCAGCGTGTCGAGACTGCCGGTCAGCACCTTCACGCCGCGCGCGAACAGCCCCGGCGGCGGTGCCGGCGGCAAGCCGAGCACGGTCGCTCGCCAGCCGCGCTCCAGGCAGGAACGCACGATGTGCCAACCAAGAAAGCCGGTTCCACCGACGACGAATACCCGCATTGCAGCGCGCTCACCAAACCCCGGGGCGCGCCATTCTAGTGAGTCGCGCGGGCCACCGCACGCGCGCCACGCGACCCATGTCGGCATCCGGGCGGCTGACACGCGGGTGTCACACGGAACGTGCAGGCTACGGCCACAAGCCCCCTCCTGACCGTTCCCGATGAGCAGCACGCACCCGCACACCGCCGTGACCGCGGCCAACGAGCCCGCGCCGTCCGATCCCGACACGCTGCGCCTGATGCGCGAGTTGCAGCAGCGGCTGGGCGAAGTGCGTGCCGCGGCGCTCCGGCTCGAGGCGGCGCACGCCGCCGACATCGACGCCGCCGATCCGGCCTGGCGGGCCAGCGCCCGTAACCTGCTGCATTACCTCGGCGTGCGCCGGCACGACATCCGCGTGCTGCAGGGCGAGCTGATCGCGTGCGGGCTGTCGTCGCTGTCGAACATGGAGTCCTGCACGCTCGCGAGCATCGACTCGGTGCTCGCGAACCTGGCGATCCTGACCGGCAGTCAGGCGCCCGCACCGGCCGGGGTTCCGGTCGATCTGCGTGGCGGCCCGCAACTGCTGGCCGATCACGCGGGCGCGCTGCTTGGCCCGGTGCCCGACGGGCGCGCCACGCGGATCATGGTGACGACGCCCTCCGAAGCCGCGCACGACCCCGCGCTGGTCGATGCCGAGACGCAGCCGCTCGGGGATACCGGTCGCATCGGTATCAGCGCCGGCATCGTGCAGCGCGCGACCGACGGCGACCGGCTGCGTCTCACCGACGCCCGCGGCAAGACGCGTGAACTGCCGCTCACGCGCCGCGATGCCCGCACCCTGCTCGCCAGCGTGGAGCGCACGGTCTACCTGCAGGGTGGCGCGGTGATCGAGCTCTGGTGTGGCAACCGGCGGCTGGCGACCGGCAGCGTAGGACGCCTGCCCCCCGTCTCGGCGCCGATCGTGCTGCACAACGGCGATGCGCTGCCGCTCACTCGCGAGGACCGCCCCGGTCGCGACGCGGAGCGCGACGCCAGTGGCGCCGTGATCAGCGTGGCGCACGTGCACTGCTCGCTGGAAGCGGCGTTCCGCCAGGTGCGCAACGGCGATCCCGTCAGCCTCGACGACGGGCGCATCGGCGGCATCGTCGAGGACAACGACGGCACGACGATTTGCGTGCGCATCACGCGCACCGGCCCCGCGGGCTCGCGGCTGGGCGCCGGCAAGGGCATCAATTTCCCGGCCACGCGCCTCGACGTTCCGGCACTCACCGCGCGCGATCTCGCGGACCTCGAGGCGGTTGCGGGCTTCGCCGACATCGTCGCGCTGTCGTTCCTGCGCGACGCCCGCGACGTGAGCGCGCTGCTCGAGGCGCTCGGTCGTATCGGGGCGAATCACCTCGGCATCGTGCTCAAGATCGAGAACCGCCAGGCCTTCGAGAACCTGCCCGCGATCCTGCTCGCCAGCCTGCGCGCGCCGAATGCGCAATGCTGAACAAGGGACCGTACATCGTGGAGACCACACGCTTCCTCGCCGGCATCCTCGAACGCATGCATTCGCACCAAAACAAGCGGCGCCCTGCCTTGCGCCGGCTGGCGGTGTCGCAGGGCTGGTGAGCGGCGGTTGCGGCGGATTTCGCTGCTGGCGGCACCCGATCTGCGCTAAGGTGCGGGTCAATCCATCGCGAGCGACACCATCCCCGATGTCCGATGCACTCCCGCCGGAAGTCTCCGGCCCACGCGCCGCCGGGGAACCGGCGCCGGGCTTTTACCGCCACTACAAGGGCCGCGACTACGAGGTGCTGGGAACCGCCACGCACAGCGAGAGCGGCGAACGGCTGGTGGTCTACCGCCCGTGCTACGCCGAGCGCGGCCTGTGGGTGCGCCCGCTCGCGATGTTCCTCGATACCGTGGTGGTCGATGGCGAGCCCCGGCGGCGTTTCGCGCCGCTCGAGCAGGACCGGCCACCGGCCTGAGGCAGCACGTGGTGCCGCACACCGGAACGGGTACCGGAGTCCGCACCCGAGCCGCAACCGCGAAAACGGCGCGTCGCGGGCACGTGGTCGCACTCGTGCTGGCGGTCCTGCTCGGCGCCTGCACCGCGGGACCCGACTACCATGCACCACGAGATCCCGCTCCCACGACGTGGGCCGCACCGCTGCCGGCCGGCGACCCAACCGCCGTCACCGACCCGGCCGCCCTCGCGACGTGGTGGCGGCACTTCGACGACGCAACGCTGCAACGCATGGTCGAGCGCGCGCTGGCAGCAAACCCCGATGTCGACGCGGCACGCGCACGCCTGGGCGAGGCACGCGCGGCGCGCGCGCAGTCCGGCGCGGGGTGGTATCCCGCGGTGCGGGCCAGCGCCACGCGCTCGGACAGCCGCGGCAACGACAGCTTCGGTGCCGATCGCACGAACCGGCTCTACCAGGCGGGCTTCGACGCCAGCTGGGAGCTCGACCTGTTCGGCGGTGTGCGGCGCGCCAACGAGGCGGCGCAGGCCGAACTCGAGGCCGCGCATGCCGATCTGCACGCCGTGCGGGTTTCGCTGGCCGCCGAGACGGCGCTCGAGTACGTGAACCTGCGCCGGCTGCAGGAGCAGCTGCGCATCGCGCGGCGCAACCTCGAGACGCAGTCCGACACCGCGCGCATCGCCGGCTGGCGCGCGACGGCCGGGCTCGCCAGCGCGCTCGACGCCGAGCAGGCTGCCGCGGCGCGCGAACAGACCCGCACCCGGGTGGCGGAACTCGAGACGACGCTCGCGCAGGCCCGCCATCGCCTGTCCACACTGCTCGCCGAACCACCGGGGGCGGACGCCGCCGATCTGGAAACGACGGCCCCGGTGCCACTGCCGGCGTGACGGCTGGCGCTCGACATTCCGGCCGACACGTTGCGCCGCCGCCCCGACGTGCGCGCCGCCGAGCGCCGCCTCGCGGCGGCCAGTGCGCGCGTGGGCGTCGCGACCGCGGCGCGCTACCCCTCGTTCACGTTGAGCGGCACGCTGGGGCTGAGGGCGCCGACCCTGGGCGGACTCGATGCCTCCGGCGCCGACTCGCGCTCGCTTGCCTCCGCACTGGCAGTGACCCTGTTCGACGGCGGCCGGCTGCGGCGCGAGATCGAGATCCAGGACGCGCGCCAGCAGCAGGCCTATGCCGCCTGGGAGGCCAGCGTGCTCGCGGCGCTGGGCGGGCTGGCCGGCATCGTGCTCGCCACGATCGCCTCGGTGGCACTGGCGCGCGCCATGGGTCTGCCGTTCGTGTTCGAACCCGGCGTGCACCTGCTGTCGTTCGCGTTCTCGGCGCTGATCGGGGTGGTGTTCGGCTACTTCCCGGCCCGCCGCGCCGCGCGCCTCGATCCCATCGACGCCCTGCGCCACGAGTAGATCCGGGTTGTGCCCGTACATGTTCTCGTAGCTCCGGGCTGTGCCCAGACATTGTCTGGCGTGCGTATCGAATGTTCCGCCACAGGCCGAACCTACGCTTCAAACGGCGCGCTCGAACACCGCCAATTGAAGGGAATGCAGGAAACGGTTGCGCGGCACCCGCAGCAACGGCGCGAATCCGTGGCGTTCGAATACCTCCCGCAACTCACGCTCCGACACCGGGTACTGCTTCAGGGGTTTGCCGGTCACCCATTGCCGCACGCGGCGACGCAGCGTCGTGTACGAGCACGGTGACAGATACGAGATGACGACGTGACGGTCCGCGACGCGCGTGGCCTCGGCGATCAGTCGTTCCCGCAGCGCCGGCTGCGCAAAGTGATGCAGCAGGCGGAAACAGAGCACCTTGTCGAAGCTCCGGCCGGTGTAGCCGGTGGCGAACACGTCGCGTCGCTCGACCGTCGCCTCGACCGCGGCGCTGCGCACCTCGCGCTGAGCGGTGGCCACCGCGGCCTCGCCCAGATCGATCCCGGTCGCGCGATAGCCCTGCTCCGCGAGCCAGATCGTCGCTCGCCCCACGCCACAGGGCGCATCGAGCACGGTACCGCCCGGCGGCCCGAGCGCCGTGAACGCGGTCTGCAGCATGTGCATCTCGGCGCGGTGCTTGGCGGGCTTGCGGCGCAGGTACGATTCGGCGGCCTGCGGGTCGGACTTGATCCGCGCCAGATACTCGTTTTCGCTCACATCACCTCCTCCGGTGTTCTGTTCAACCCGTCACCCCACTGCCCAGGCACTCGATCACGGCCGGCATGCGCTCCCGGTATGCCGCGAGCAGCGTGGTGCGGGAGGCGCAAGACAGCCAGGTGCAGCGACGCAGGAACTGCCTGAGGTCGGACAACGCGGCCGACTCCGCCCGCCGATGTCGGCGCGCGCGTTCGAGGTCGATCAGCAGCAGTTCTCCCGAGGCAGGATCCACGTAGACGTGTCCCGGGTACAGCGATCCGTGCCGCCACCCTGCGGCGTGCAGCTCGCAGAGCTGTGCCCCGATGCGCCGCAACACGGCCGGTGGCCAGGGATCGGAGCAGTCCCTGAGATCGAGCAACGGCCGGTAGTTCGGGGGCACGGCAGCCGTCACCAGCACTGCTTGCCACACGCCGTCGCGGCGACGGCAACCGTGTGCCACCAGCTCCACCACCGGCAGTCCGGCCTGCCGCCACTGCTGCAGGGACTCGGCCTCGAACACGAAACTCGGTCGACCCAGCGGGTGACGGAACGAACGCCGGAACTGGTTTTCCTGGCGTTTCACGTAGAACACGTGCTCGCCGGACCCGACACGCACCACCGCGCTCCAGCCGGCACGCCGGAGGTTTGGTGCCTCGACGAAATCGTGCGGTAGACGCCAGAGTGCTTCGAAATCGCCCAGCCCCAGGCGACACAGCACATCACCGGCGGCACCGGCGACCATCGACAGTGGGGGCGCAGACCAGCGACGCGCCATGGGGACTCGTTTCCATCGACTGGAAATGACTAGCCGCCATTACGATCGCGCCGTCTTAACTCATCCTTAACGACCTGCCGCGGCCG
>CAUJIL010000011.1 GCA_963204845.1 Pseudomonadota bacterium
GTCGCTGCCGCCGCCGCGCCGCGCCACATTGGCGACAGCGTGGCGACGCCGGCCAGCGGGCGCGACCTGATGCTCGCGATCGACATCTCCGAAAGCATGCTGACCGAGGATCTGGAACTCGACGGCCAGGCCGTGGACCGCCTGACCGTGGTGCGCCAGGTGCTGCACGATTTCCTGCGCCGCCGCGCCGGCGATCGCATCGGGCTGATCCTGTTCGGCAGCAACGCCTACCTGCACGTGCCGCTCACCTTCGATCATGCGACGCTCGCCCGGCTGCTCGACGAGGCACGCATCGGTTTCGCCGGCCGGCAGACCGCGATCGGCAACGCGCTCGGCCTCGCGGTCAAGCGCCTGCGCGAGCGCCCGCGCAACGCGCGCGTGCTGGTGCTGATCACCGACGGGGCGAACACCGCCGGCGAGCTCGCGCCGCTGCAGGCCGCAGAGCTCGCCGCGCGCGCGGGGCTGCGCGTACACACCATCGGCGTCGGTGCCGAATCGATGGCCGTGCCGGGCCTGCTCGGCGGCCTGCTGGGGCCGCGGCGGCTGAACCCCTCGGCCGACCTCGACGAGGACACGCTGCGCGCGATCGCGAGCCAGACCGGCGGGCGCTATTTCCGGGCGCGCGACCGGGGCGAGCTCGAACGGATCTATGCGGAGCTCGATCGCCTGGAGCCGGTCGCGCAGGACGCGCGCCATTACCGGCCGCAGGTCGCGCTGGCGCACTGGCCGCTCGGCGTCGCGCTGCTGCTCTCGCTGGCGCTGGCCGCGCGCCTGCTGTGGCCGGTGCGAGCGGCCCCGGTTCGCGGAGACTGAAGCGATGCCACCCGCGTTCGCGGATTTCCACTTCCTGCGCCCATGGTGGCTGCTCGCGCTGCTGCCGTGCGCGCTGCTGGCGCTGTGGTTCGCGCGCCGGAGCCGGCGTCCGGCGCTGTGGAGCACGCTGATCGACCCGGTCCTGCTCGGCCATCTGCTGCTGCCCGCGCAGGCGAGCCACCGCGGCGCGCTGCCCATCGTGCTGTTCACCGGCTGGACGCTGGCGGTGCTCGGGCTCGCGGGCCCGGCCTGGGAGCGGCTGCCGGAGCCGCTGCACCGCAGCGGCGAGGCGCTGATCGTGGCGCTGGAGCTGGACGCGAGCATGCGCGCCACCGACCTCGCGCCGTCGCGCCTCGAGCGCGCGCGCCACAAGATCGCCGACGTGCTCGCGCTGCGCCGCGACGGACTCACCGCGCTGATCGTCTACGCCGGCGACGCCCACGTGGTGACGCCGTTGTCCGACGACGCGAACACGCTGGCTGCGATGCTGCCTGCGCTCGACCCGGCCATCATGCCCGAACCCGGCAACGATCCGATGCGCGCGGCCGAGCTGGCCGCACAACTGCTGCGCGGCGCCGGGCTGGACGAAGGTCGGGTGCTGTTCATCGCCGATGCGCTGCCACGGCAACACCATGCGGCGCTGGCGGATACGCTGGCCGCGGCCGGGCTGGAATTCTCGCTGCTCGCCGCGGGCACCGCACAGGGCTCGCCGATCCCGCTGGCGGACGGCGGCTTCCGGCGTGACGCCGACGGCGGAATCCTCGTCGCTGGCGTGGACATCGACGCGATGCGCGAGGCTGCCTCCACCGCCGGCGGGCGCTTCGCGCTGCTCGGCGTCGACGACCGCGACCTCCGCCACCTGCTGCCGCAAGGCCGCGCCACACGCACGCTGGACCCGCACGGGCAGGGCCGACAGGCCGACCGCTGGCAGGACCGCGCACCGTGGCTCGCGCTCGCGCTGCTGCCGCTGGCTGCGCTCGCGTTCCGCCGTGGCTGGCTGCTCGGCGCCGTGCTGCTCGTGCTGCTGCCGACACCACGCGCGGAGGCCTTCGAGTGGCGCGATCTGTGGCTGACCGGGGACCAGCAGGCCGCACGCGCGCTGAGCGACGGGGACGCTGCGCGCGCGGCAAACCTGTTCCGCTCGCCGGCGTGGCGCGGCGCCGCGCAGTACCGTGCCGGCGACTACGCCGGCGCGGCCGGGAGCTGGTCCGCGCTCGACGACGCGAACGCGCACTACAACCGCGGCAATGCGCTGGCGCGCGCCGGGCACCTCGAGGAAGCGCTGGCAGCCTACGACGCCGCGCTCGCGCGCGATCCGCAGCACGCCGATGCCGCGGCCAACCGACGCCTCGTCGAGGAGCTCGCGCGCCAGCGCGAGGCCCGGAACCGCGCAGCCGACGACGGCGACGACGGCGACGACACCTCGCGCTCCGCGGGCAAGGACGGCGCCCCGGCGCCGCCGGAGAACGGCGGCTCGCGGCCCGACCAGCCACCCGCTTCCGGTGAGGACGGTGCAACGCCGCGCGACGGCGACGGCGGGCCTGCGCACGATGACGCCGATAGCAGCGAAGGCGTTGCAACGGACGATCAGGCCGCGCCGTCGCCGGCCGATGGCGCGGGCGAGCCGCCCGACGAGGAGGAGCAGGCGATGGAGCACGGGTTGCGACGTATTCCGGACGACCCCGGTGCGCTGCTGCGCCGCAAGTTCGAGTACGAGCACCGGCTGCGGCGCGGCGAGCGCGAGGAGGAAGCGTGGTGAGGCGGTGGCTGGGTTCCTGGCTCGCGCTCGCGCTCGTGCTGCTGCTCGCTCTGCACGCCGCCGGCGCCGAGGCACGCGTCGACGCGCAGGTCGATCGCGAGCGGCTGTCGCTCGCGGAGAGCCTGCTGCTCACGATCCGCGTGACCGGCAGCCTCGACGCCGACGTGCCGGACCTCTCGGCGCTGGAGCGCGATTTCGAGCTGCTGGGGACCAGCCGCAACTCGAGTTTCTCGATCGGCGGCGGCCAGCGCGAGACGGCCACCGAGTGGCAGATCACGCTGGCGCCGCGGCGCAGCGGCCAGCTGCGGATTCCACCGCTCGCGATCGCGGGCGAACAGACGCCCGCGATCACGATCACGGTCGACAACGACGCTCCTGACGCCGCGGCGAGCGGCGAGGTGCGGCTCGAAGTCGACACCGACCACGACGAGCTGCACGTGCAGCAACAGCTGTTGCTGACCGTGCGCGTGCTGCACGCGGTGAACCTGAACCGCGGCGCGACGCTCGAGCCGCCGGCCATCGACGACGCGGTGGTGCACGAACTGGGCGAGAACACCTACACGAAGACGATCGCAGGTCGGCGCTTCGCGGTGTTCGAACGACGCTACGCCGTGTTCGCCCAGCGCAGCGGCGAACTCGTGATCCCGTCGCTCGGATTCCGCGCCTCGGTGGGCGGCGCCGGCGGCTGGTTCGACCAGTTCGGCGCGCGTGCGATCCGGCTCCGCTCGCCGGAGAAGCGCCTGCGCGTGCTGCCGCCCGTGGATGCCGCGACACCCTGGCTGCCGGCCCGCGTGCTGACGCTGGTGGAGACCTGGGACAAGGATCCGCAGACCCTGCGCGCGGGTGACTCGGCGACACGCACCATAACGCTGCGCGCGCGCGGACTGACCGCATCCCAGTTGCCGCCGCTGCCGTCGGCCGCGGTCGACGGGCTGCGCTTCTATCCCGACCAGCCACGCCTCGAGGACACGCCACAGGACGACGGCGTCCTCGGTTCGCGCAGCGAGAGCGCCGCCGTGATCGCCGAGCGTGCGGGCCGCTTCGTGCTGCCGCCCATGGAACTGCGCTGGTGGGACACGCATAACCGGCGCTTCGAGACCGCACTGATTCCCGAACGCACGCTCGAGGTCACCGGCGGCGCGGGCAGCGCACGGGAACCGATGCAGCCGCCACCGCCGTCGACGACCGGTGAGTCGCCGACCGACATCGACGCCACGACCCCGGATCCCGCCCGCGCGAAGCGTGCGGCACCCGGTGCGGCGCTGCCGTGGATGATCACGACCCTGCTGTTCGCGCTCGCCACGCTGTTCAGCGGCTGGCAATGGTGGCGCGCCACGCGCGCCACGCGGGCCAGGCGGGCACCCGCTCCGGCCACCGCGCACCCGGGCGCACCCGACGAAGCCGCCGCCTTCGTCGCACTGCAGTCCGCTGCCGCGGGCACCGATCCGGCGCGACTCGCCGAGGCGCT
Source organism: Pseudomonadota bacterium (assembly GCA_963204845.1). Classification (GTDB taxonomy): domain Bacteria; phylum Pseudomonadota; class Gammaproteobacteria; order Pseudomonadales; family UBA5518; genus UBA5518. Next base: position 4,041 of record CAUJIL010000011.1, read on the forward strand.
CGCACGCTGGGGAGCCGCGGCGTTTCCCGGGCAGCCGATCCGCAGCGCCGGCGACGCGGTCGAGGCCACGCACGACCCCGGGCTGAGCGCCGTGTTCGAACACCTGCTGGCGAGTGCCTACGGCACGGACCGGACCGGTTTCGATGCGGATACCGCGGCGCGGTTGCTCGCGCGCGTCACCGCGCTGCGCGCCGGGCGCCACGACGACCGCGAACGCCCAACCCAGCTGCCGCCGCTGTACCCGCTGTAGGTCCGGGCTGTGCCCGGACATGTTCGGCCACAGGCCGAACCTACGCGGACCGGCATGATAGGGGTAGGAAGGACCGATTGAGTTCGGCCCCCCCTCCCTCCGAACCGTACGTGCGGGTTTCCCGCATACGGCTCTCCAGTCGGTAGTCTTACCTCATCGAGGATCGACGTTCAGCGATCCGGGCTGCTTCCAGA
>CAUJIL010000012.1 GCA_963204845.1 Pseudomonadota bacterium
CGCGATCCTGGGGCGCTTCGCGCTCGCCGCCCAGCACCGCCTGCGCCACCTCGCGGGGCACCCGGAACGAACCAACGCGAAGATCCGCGGCCACTGATCGCCGCGCGCTGGCGGCTCACAGCGCCGCCCGCGCCTCGGCCAGCGAGGCGACGCCGGCCCCCTCCAATCCGTGGACCGGCGTGCGGGGCACGTTGGGGTGCGGGACGATCGCGCGCGTGAAACCGTGCTTGGCCGCCTCGAGCAGGCGTTCGCCGCCGCTCGGCACCGGACGGATCTCGCCGGCCAGCCCGACCTCGCCGAAGGCGACCAGCCCGGCGTCGATGCGCCGGTCACGGTAGCTCGACACGATCGCCAGCAGCAGCGCCAGGTCGGCGGCCGTCTCGCCCACCCGCACGCCACCGACCACGTTGGCGAACACGTCCTGGTCGCCGAGTTGCATGCCGCCGTGGCGGTGCAGCACCGCCAGCAGCAGCGCCAGCCGGTTCTGGTCCACTCCGATCGCCACCCGGCGCGGATTCGCGCCCAGGCTGTCGTCGACCAGCGCCTGGATCTCGACCAGCAGCGGGCGCGTGCCCTCCCACACCACCATCACCACGCTGCCGGGGGCGATCTCGGCGCCGCGCGACAGGAAGATCGCCGAGGGGTTGCGCACCTCGCGCATGCCGCGGTCGGTCATCGCGAACACGCCGAGCTCGTTCACTGCGCCGAAGCGGTTCTTGCCGGCGCGCAACGAGCGGAAGCGGCTGTCGCCCTCCTCCTCGAGCATGATCGAGCAGTCGATGATGTGCTCGAGCACCTTGGGCCCGGCCAGCGTGCCGTCCTTGGTGACGTGCCCGACCAGGAACAGCGCCGTGCCGGCGGATTTGGCGAAGCGCGTGAAGCGTGTCGCGCTCTCGCGCACCTGCGACACCCCGCCGGGGGCCGAGGGCACGTCGTCGCAGTGCACCACCTGCACCGAATCGACCACCATCACGCGCGGCGCCACCTGCGCCGCGGCCTCGAGGATCGGCTCGACGCCGGTTTCGGCGAGCGTGCGCAGCCGGTCGGTCGGCAGCCCCAGCCGGTGCGCACGCAGCGCCACCTGCTGCAGCGACTCCTCGCCGGTCACGTACAGCGCGTCCATCCGCTGCGACAGGGCGCACATCACCTGCAGCAGCAGCGTGCTCTTGCCGGCGCCGGGCTGGCCGCCGATCAGGTTCACCGATCCCGGCACGATGCCGCCGCCGAGCACGCGATCCAACTCGGTGTAACCGGTCCCGATGCGCGGCACCTCGGCCAGATCGATCTGGTCCAGCGTCTGCAGCGCGGCGACCTTGCCTGCGTAGCCGCCGCGGCGCACCGGCGCGCGTGGCGCGGTGGCCTCGACGAACTGCGACAGCGTGTTCCAGGCACCGCAGTCCGGGCATTGCCCGGCCCAGCGCGACTGCTCCGAGCCGCAGTCCTGGCACACGTAGACGACTCTGGACTTTGCCACCACCGATCCTTAGGCTTGGCGCCCATTCACACTCCGGCGGCCGATTGTGGCAGGGCAGGCGCCCGGGCACCACGCCCCCGGATCCGGCAATCCCCGGACACCACCCATGACAGCGACTCTGATCCACGAGCGGGCGCTCGTCGTCTCGCCGACGCTGGCCGCGACCATCGGCCTCGAGGAGGCGGTGATGCTGGCGCTGCTGCACGACGCGGCGCAGTTCGCGCCGCGCCGCGGCCCGTGGTGCGAGCTGGACAAGCAGCAGCTGCTGCAACTGCTGCCGTTCTGGAGCGAACGCGATTGCCAGCGCATCAGCGCGAGCCTGCGCGACAAGGGCGTGGTGGCGATCAACTCACCGCCGCTCGAGCAGTCGCACTGCCTGCGTTTCGCGCTCGATGCGCCGGCGCCGCCGGCACCGCACCGGGCGTCCTTCGGCGCGCGCGCACCGGGCAAGGCGCCGCTCGCCACGCGCTGGCAGCCCGACGAGCAGTTGCTGCGCCAGCTCGCGCTGCACGGCATCCCGGAGGAATTCATCCACGGCGAAATCGAGGACTTCGTGACCTACTGGTCCGAGCGCGGCGAGCCGGCGTTCTCGTGGAACGCCAAGTTCCGCTCGCAGGTGATCCGGCACTGGCGCGAACACGAGGCGCGCGACGCGGTGCGGGAACAGGGCCCGCAGCCGATCGGGCCGGACTGGGAGCCGGGACCCGACGCGCTCGAGATCCTGCAGCGCGCCGGCGTCAGCCGCCACTTCATCGAGGACGCCGTGCCCGAGTTCGTGCTGTACTGGACCGAGCGCGGCGAGACGGCGCGCACGTGGAATTCGCGCTTCGTGTCGCACGTGAAGCGGCAGTGGGCGCGCTACACCGCAACCATGGACCTCGACAGCGAGCCGCGGCGCCTGCCGGCGGACTGGGAGCCCTCGGCCGACGTCTGGGACATCCTGCACATGGCCAACATCGACGGCAGCTTCGCGCGCTCGCTGCTGCCGGAGTTCCGGATGTTCTGGACCGACGCCGGCGAGGCGCACCCCTCGTGGAACAGCAAGTTCCTGCAGCACGTGAAGTATCATTGGGCTCGCAGCCACCGGGCGGCGACCACCGCGGAGCACAGGCATGGAACACGGCAAGGACCTGGCGGAACGGGCACTACACGATCTCGAAGCCTCGTCGAGGACCTCACGGACCGCAGCTGGGCCGACTGAGGCGCGCCGCGACGAAGCGCGCGTCGACGCGATCAACCAGGTGTTCGCGCTGTTCCGCCTGAACTACCACAACCAGTACTACAGCGCCTACGGCGACGCCTCGCAGCTCAGCCAGATCAAGCGCCTGTGGCTCGACAGCCTGGCGCAATTCGACCCGGAGACGATCCTGCTCGGGGCGCGCCGCTGCATCGAGACCTCGGAATACCTGCCCACGCTGGCACGCATGCTCGAGTGCTGCAACGACGCACGCCGGCGCGCGCAGGGGCTGCCCGATGCCCGCGCCGCATACCGCGAGGCCTGCCTGGCGCCCGAACCGCGCCACGCACAGCGCTGGAGCCATCCGGCGGTCTATCACGCCGGCCGCGAGACCGGCTGGTTCCTGCTCGCCTCGACGCCGGAGAGCAAGGCCTTCCCGCTGTTCGAGCGCAACTACCGCGCGGTGTGCGAGCGGCTGGCCAGCGGCGAGGTGCTCGAACTCCCGGCCCCGCCGGCCGACGCTGCCCGCGCGCCGACGCCGCTGTCGCCGGAGGAGCAGCGCCAGCACATCGAGGAACTGCGGCGCCAGACCGGGATCGGTTGAGCTTCGTCACACCACCAAACGGACGGGAGATAACCAGTGAAACGCTTGTTTGTCCCTCTGATCGCCGCGCTCGCAGTGTTTTCCGGTGGCGCGGCCGCGCTGGACGCGGCCACGGCTCTCGATCTCATCAATCGGCATGAACTCGATGGCGTCCCGGCTACAGATGCAACCGAACTCTGCACGCTCGTGGCCGCGATGTTCGTGCTCGTGACACGCGATTCGCCGACGGTTCCCGCCGATCGCAAACAGATGTACGTCGACACGCTCGCGGCCTGGTCCCTGGCAACGGTCAAGTTGAAGGACCCGTCCGCGGATCTGGCCAAGGCGCACGCCTATGTCAACGGCCCGGAATTCCGCACCACGCTGCAATCCGTGGGGCCGGCCGCCAATCCGGACGCGCTGCTGATGACCTCGCGCAGGTGCTACGACAAGCAAGGCGAACTCCTCTAGTCGGAAGTCGACCGGCGGTCCTCAGCCGAACAGCGTGGTCCCGCGCGCGGCGGCGCGCTGGAACGCCGGGCGGGCCATCAGCCGCTCGAGGTACGCGCGCACCGGCGGCGAGTACGAGTCGGCGAAATCCAGCAGCGGCAGGCTGCCGAGGTAGAGCGCGTAGCCGACGCAGACGTCGGCGATGGTGAAGCGTCCGTCGCACAGGTA
>CAUJIL010000013.1 GCA_963204845.1 Pseudomonadota bacterium
GAGATGGTGATGCCGGGCGACAACCTGCAGATGGTGGTGACGCTGATCGTGCCGATCGCGATGGAGGACGGCCTGCGGTTCGCGATCCGCGAGGGCGGCCGCACGGTGGGCGCCGGCGTGGTGGCGAAGATCATCGAGTGAGGGCAACGGTTTACGCCAGTAGCTCAATTGGCAGAGCGGCGGTCTCCAAAACCGCAGGTTGGGGGTTCGATTCCCTCCTGGCGTGCCACTTTCCCCGGCGTCCGGGCGTGCGGTCCGGACGCCGCCCGGATTCCTCGATGGCGGGTCGCACGGAAGTTCTCCGATGAAAGCAAATGTCCACGAGAAGGACGGCCGGCTCGACTGGCTCAAGTGGGCCGTCGTGGCGCTGATCCTGGGGGCGCTGGTGGTGCTGGCAGGCGGCAGCGGCGTCGCGAACGGTATCGGCTTCGCGCGTGAGTTCGCCGAACGCTCGGCGCTGCTGCGCTGGCCGGTGCTGGCGCTGCTCGCGGCGGCCGGCGTGGCGGTCGCGTTCCTGACCTCGCAGGGGGCGGCGTTCCTCGATCTCGCGAAGTCCGCGCGCGGCGAGATCCGCAAGGTGGTCTGGCCCACGCGGCAGGAGACGACGCAGACGACGCTGATCGTCGTCGCGGTGGTCGTGGTGATGGCGTTGATCCTCTGGGGACTCGACACGTTCCTCGGCTGGCTCGCTTCGAAGCTGATTGGGTAGGGGTGGACGATGGCGAAACGCTGGTATGTGGTGCACGCCTTCTCCGGCTTCGAGAAGAAGGTTGCCGCGGCGCTGAAGGAGCGCGTGCAGCGCTTCGCGATGCAGGAGAAGTTCGGCGACATCCTGGTGCCCACCGAGGAAGTCGTCGAGATGCGCGGCGGGCAGAAGCGCAAGAGCGAGCGCAAGTTCTTCCCCGGCTACGTGCTGGTGGAGATGGAGCTCGACGAGGAGACCTGGCACCTGGTCAAGGAAACCCCGCGCGTGATGGGCTTCATCGGCGGCAAGGCCGACCGGCCCTCGCCGATCACCGAGGCCGAGGCGCGCGCGATCCTGCGCCGGGTCGAGGAAGGCGCGGACAAGCCGCGGCCGAAGACGATCTTCGAGCCGGGCGAGATGGTGCGCGTGGTCGACGGTCCGTTCAACGACTTCAACGGGGTCGTGGAGCAGGTCGACTACGACAAGAACCGCCTCAAGGTGGCGGTGCTGATCTTCGGGCGTTCGACCCCGGTCGAGCTCGATTTCGCCCAGGTCGAGAAGGCCTGAGGCGAGGCTGAGGCGTCGCCGCCCCTTCCGGGCGGTGCGCGGGGAGCCTGTGACGGGCGGCCGGTGGCAGTCGCTCCGAGGCGTCAATCACCCACTGTGGAGTAGATCATGGCCAAGAAAGTCGACGCGTACATCAAGCTGCAGGTCAAGGCCGGCCAGGCCAACCCGAGTCCGCCCGTCGGTCCGGCGCTGGGCCAGCGCGGCGTGAACATCATGGAGTTCTGCAAGGCCTTCAACGCGGCCACGCAGGGCATGGAACTCGGGATGCCGATCCCGGTCGTCATCACGGTCTATTCGGACCGCAGTTTCACCTTCGTCACCAAGACGCCGCCGGCGACGGTGCTGCTGAAGAAAGCGGCCGGCATCGCCTCGGGCAGCAACACGCCGAACACCAAGAAGGTCGGCAAGGTCACGCGCGAGCAGGTCGAGGAGATCGCGCGCACCAAGATGCCCGACCTGACGGCGGCGGACATGGACGCGGCGGTACGCACGATCGCCGGCAGCGCGCGCAGCGCGGGCATCGAAGTGGAGGGGCTGTGAGATGGCGAACATGACGAAGAAGCAGCGGGCGATCCGTGAGCAACTGGCGGCCGGCAAGGCCTACCCCATCGACGAGGCCGTAGCGCTGCTCGGCAACCTGCCGCGGGCGAAGTTCGCCGAGTCGATCGACGTGGCGATCAATCTCGGTGTCGATGCGCGCAAATCCGACCAGCAGGTGCGTGGCGCGACGACGCTGCCCCACGGCACCGGCAAGACGGTGCGCGTGGCGGTGTTCACGCAGGGCGCGAACGCCGAGGCGGCGAAGGGCGCCGGCGCCGACGTGGTGGGCATGGACGAACTCGCCGAGCAGGTCAAGGGCGGCAATCTGGACTTCGACGTCGTGATCGCCTCGCCGGACGCGATGCGCGTGGTCGGCCAGCTCGGACAGATCCTCGGTCCGCGCGGGCTGATGCCGAACCCGAAGACCGGCACCGTGACGCCCGACGTGGCCACCGCGGTGCGCAACGCCAAGAGCGGCCAGGTGCGTTACCGCACCGACAAGAACGGCATCGTGCATGGCGCGATCGGCAAGTTCGGTTTCGAGACGCGCGCGATCAAGGAAAACCTCGAGGCGCTGCTGGCGGACCTGCGCAAGGCCAAGCCGGCGACCTCGAAAGGCACGTATCTGAAGAAGATCACCCTGTCGACGACGATGGGGCCGGGTCTCGTGATCGATCAGTCGAGTCTCGAGGCCTGAGCAAGGACTTTGGGGTCTGTGGACAGCTCGTCTGGCCAGGACCATCAAAGACCGTAGGTCCCCCGCGAGGGGGTTAATCCGCGCCGGGAGGCGCTGGCCTACGCAGATGGTGAATACCCGATTGGTGACGATTGGAGTGCTTCACCGCAGCAGATGCCGCCGCGCGGCCCCAGACACGCGGCGGTGAGGTAAACAGCCGGCCCCAGGGCCGGTTCAACACAGGAGTAACTCCAGTGGCACTAGGACTCGAAGACAAGAAGGCGATCGTCGCTGAAGTCAGAGAGACCGCCGCCAATGCCCTGTCCGTCGTGATCGCCGACGCCCGCGGCGTCAGCGTCACGAATCTCACCAGGCTGCGCAAGCAGGCGCGCGAGGCCAACGTGGTGGTGCGGGTGGTCCGCAACACGCTGGCGAAGCGTGCGGTCGAAGGCACTGATTTCGAGTGCATCGGCCCGGCCCTGGTGGGACCTTCGCTGCTCGCGTTCTCGATCGAGGACCCGGGCGCTGCCGCGCGGATCTTCAAGGATTTCGCGAAGCAGGTGGAGGCGTTCGAGGTCAAGGCCCTGGCGGTGAGCGGCCGACTGATGGGAGCCGAGCAGATCGACGTTCTTGCGTCGCTGCCGACCCGCGACCAGGCAATCTCGATGCTGATGAGTGTCATCCAGGCACCGGTTGCCAAGCTCGCACGCACGCTCAACGAGGTTCCGGGCAAGCTCGTCCGGACCATCGCCGCGGTGCGCGATCAGAAGGAAGCCGCCTGAGCGGTTGGGTATCTGGCAATTTCAATCCAAGCAATCAACGAGGAGTGACAAGTCATGGCACTGTCCCGGGACGACATCCTTAACGCTATCGCCGAAATGACGGTGATGGACGTGGTCGAACTGATCAAGGCAATGGAAGACAAGTTCGGCGTGACCGCCGCCGCCGCGGTCGCGGCTGCGCCGGCAGCAGCGGCTGCCGCCGCACCCGTCGCGGTAGAGAAGACCGAGTTCGACGTGATCCTGTAAGCCGCCGGCGAGAAGAAGGTCAACGTGATCAAGGTCGTTCGCGAACTGACGGGTCTCGGCCTGAAGGAAGCGAAGGACCTGGTCGACGGCGCACCGTCGACGGTGAAGGAAGCGGTCAGCAAGGCGGACGCGGAAGCGGCCAAGGCCAAACTCGAGGAAGCAGGCGCTGCCGTCGAGGTCAAGTGATCGCGATGCCGCACGGCACGCGTTCGCTCGAGGCTGGCGCAAACGCCGGGCCGGGGGGCTTGCCCCCCGGCTTTTTTGCCGTGGTACGCCGCCTGCCGAAAGGCCACCGCGCCTTTCGAGAGACGGTTTACGGATCCGGACGACTCGCAGCACATCGCTGAGGAACACGCATGGCCTACTCATATACCGAGAGAAAACGCATCCGCAAGGACTTCGGCAAGCTCAAGCTCCCGAGCGGCATGGAGCTGCCGTTCCTGCTGGCGATCCAGCGGGACTCGTACCGGCAGTTCACGCAGATGGACGTGCCGTCCGCGCAGCGCGAGGAAAGCGGGCTGCACGGCGCGTTCCGTTCGGTATTCCCGATCGTCAGCTACTCGGGCAACGCGGCGCTCGAGTACGTCGACTACATGCTCGGCGCGCCGGTGTTCGACGTCGCCGAGTGCCAGCTGCGCGGCGCGACCTATGCGGTGCCGCTGCGCGTGCGCGTGCGCCTGATCATCTACGATCGCGAGTCCTCGACGCGCGCGATCAAGGACATCAAGGAGCAGGAGGTCTACATGGGAGAAATCCCGTTGATGACCGACAACGGCACCTTCGTCATCAACGGCACCGAGCGCGTCGTGGTCTCGCAGCTGCACCGTTCGCCCGGCGTGTTCTTCGATCACGACAAGGGCAAGACCCACTCCTCGGGCAAGCTGCTCTACTCGGCGCGGATCATCCCCTACCGTGGTTCCTGGCTCGATTTCGAATTCGACCCGAAGGACCTGGTGTACGTGCGTATCGACCGCCGGCGCAAGCTGCCGGCCACGATCCTGCTGCGCGCGCTCGGCTACGGCGCGCAGGACATGCTGCGCATGTTCTACGACACCAACGTGTTCACTGCCGACGCCGAAGGCAACTGGGTGCTGGCGCTGGTCGCCGAGCGTCTGCGCGGCGAGATCGCGGCGTTCGACATCCGTGACGAGAAGGGCTCGGTGATCGTCGAGCGCGGGCGCCGGATCACTGCACGCCACATCCGCCAGATCGAGAAGGCGAGGATCGAGCACCTGCAGGTGCCGCCGGAGTACATCGTCGGGCGCTCGCTCGCCTGCGACATCGTCGACACCTCGACCGGCGAGGTGCTGCTCGACTGCAACACCGAGCTGACCGCCGACATGCTCGGCAAGCTGCGCGCCAAGGGCATCGCGCGCATCGAGACGATCTACACCAACGAGCTCGACTGCGGTCCGTTCGTCTCCGAGACGCTGCGCTCCGACCCGACGCGCACACCGCTCGAGGCGCTGGTCGAGATCTACCGCATGATGCGACCCGGCGAGCCGCCGACCCGCGAGGCGGCCGAGAACCTGTTCAACAACCTGTTCTTCTCGCTCGAACGCTACGACTTGTCCGAGGTCGGGCGCATGAAGTTCAACCGCCGGCTGGGGCGCGACGAGGTGCGAGGCCCCGGCGTGCTCAGCCGCGACGACATCGTCGACGTCCTGAAGATGCTGATCGCGATCCGCAACGGCAAGGGCGTGGTCGACGACATCGACCACCTGGGCAACCGCCGCGTGCGTTCGGTCGGCGAGATGGCCGAGAACCAGTTCCGCGTCGGACTGGTGCGCGTGGAGCGGGCGGTGAAGGAACGGCTGAACCTCGCCGAGTCCGAGCAGCTGATGCCGCAGGACCTCATCAACGCCAAGCCGGTGGCGGCCGCGGTGAAGGAGTTCTTCGGCTCCAGCCAGCTGTCGCAGTTCATGGACCAGAACAACCCGCTGTCCGAGGTCACGCACAAGCGGCGCGTCTCGGCGCTCGGGCCGGGCGGCCTCACGCGCGAGCGCGCCGGCTTCGAGGTGCGTGACGTGCACCCGACGCATTACGGGCGCGTCTGTCCGATCGAGACGCCGGAAGGCCCGAACATCGGCCTGATCAATTCGCTGGCCACGTTCGCGCGCACCAACCGCTACGGCTTCCTCGAGTCGCCGTACCGCAAGGTCGTCGACGGCCGGGTGACCGACGAGATCGAGTACCTGTCGGCGATCACCGAGGCCGATCACGTGATCGCGCAGGCCTCCTCCGGCGTCGATCGCAGCCACATGCTGGTCGACGAACTGGTCACGGTGCGCCACCAGAACGAGTTCACGGTGATGCCGCGCGAGCGTGTCGACTACATGGACGTCTCGCCGAAGCAGGTGGTATCGGTCGCTGCCTCGCTGATCCCGTTCCTCGAGCACGACGACGCGAACCGCGCGCTGATGGGCTCGAACATGCAGCGCCAGGCCGTGCCGACGCTGCGCACCGAGAAGCCGCTGGTCGGAACCGGCATGGAGCGCCTGGTCGCGCGCGACTCCGGCGTCTGCGTGGTCGCGCGCCGCGGCGGCGAGATCGAGAGCGTCGACGCGGGCCGCATCGTGGTGCGCGTCAAGGAAGAGGAGATCGGCACCGGCGAGATCGGCGTCGACATCTACAACCTGACCAAGTACACGCGTTCGAACCAGAACACCTGCATCAACCAGCGGCCGGTGGTGCGCCAGGGCGACGTGGTGGCGGCCGGCGACATCCTCGCCGACGGCCCCTCGGTGGACCTCGGCGAGCTCGCGCTGGGGCAGAACATGCGCATCGCCTTCATGCCGTGGAACGGCTACAACTTCGAGGACTCGATCCTGATCTCGGAGCGCGTGGTGCGCGAGGACCGCTTCACCACGATCCACATCCAGGAACTGAGCTGTGTCGCGCGCGACACCAAGCTCGGATCCGAGGAGATCACGGCCGACATCCCGAACGTCGGCGAGGGCGCGCTGGCGAACCTCGACGAGTCGGGCATCGTTTACATCGGCGCCGAAGTCAACGCCGGCGACATCCTGGTCGGCAAGGTGACGCCGAAGGGCGAGACCCAGCTCACGCCGGAAGAGAAGCTGCTGCGTGCGATCTTCGGCGAGAAGGCCTCCGACGTGAAGGACACCTCGCTGCGCGTGCCGTCCGGCACCAAGGGCACCGTGATCGACGTGCAGGTGTTCACGCGCGAGGGGCTCGCCCGCGACCAGCGCGCGCTCGAGATCGAGAAGGCGCAGCTGGAACAGTACCGCAAGGACCTGCGCGACGAGTTCCGCATCGTCGAGAACGCGACCTTCGCGCGCCTGCGCAACCAGCTCGCGGGGGCCAAGGTGCAGGGCGGCGCCGGGTTTAAGAAGGACACCGTGCTCACCGTCGAGCAGCTCGACGGGATGGACCGCGAGCAGTGGTTCAAGCTGCGCATGGCGGGCGCGGAGCTCAACGCGCAGCTCGAGAGCGCCGAGAGCGACCTAGCGGCACGCCGCGAGGACATGGAGAAACGCTTCGAGGAAAAGCGCCGCAAGCTGCAGAGCGGTGACGACCTCGCACCCGGCGTGCTGAAGATCGTGAAGGTCTACCTCGCCGTGAAGCGCCGCGTGCAGCCGGGCGACAAGATGGCGGGCCGGCACGGCAACAAGGGCGTGATCTCGGTGATCATGCCCGAGGAGGACATGCCGCACGACGAGCACGGCGAGCCGGTCGACATCGTGCTGAACCCGCTCGGCGTGCCGTCGCGGATGAACGTGGGCCAGATCCTCGAGACGCACCTCGGTCTCGCGGCGCACGGCCTCGGCCGTCGTATCGACACCATGCTGCGCGAGCAGCGCAAGGCGGCGGAGCTGCGCAAGTTCCTGGAGGAAGTCTACAACTCCACGGGCGGCCAGCCGGTGGAACTGAAGACGCTGGGCGATCGCGAGCTGTTCGAGCTGGCGGACAACCTGCGCCGCGGCGTGCCGATGGCAACACCGGTGTTCGACGGCGCCTCCGAGGACGAGATCAAGTCCCTGCTGCGCCTGGCCGGTCTGTCCGACACCGGGCAGATGCACCTGTACGACGGGCGCACCGGCGAGCGTTTCGAGCGCCCGGTGACGGTCGGCTACATGTACGTGCTGAAGCTGAACCACCTGGTCGACGACAAGATGCACGCGCGCTCCACGGGTTCGTACTCGCTGGTCACGCAGCAGCCGCTCGGCGGCAAGGCGCAGTTCGGCGGACAGCGCTTCGGGGAGATGGAGGTGTGGGCGCTGGAAGCCTACGGTGCCGCGTACACGCTGCAGGAAATGCTCACCGTCAAGTCCGACGACGTGAACGGCCGCACGCGCATGTACAAGAACATCGTCGACGGCGACCATCGCATGGAGCCCGGGATGCCGGAATCCTTCAACGTGCTGGTGAAGGAAATCCGTTCGCTCGGCATCGACATCGAGCTCGATACCGACTGATCAACGGCGAAGCCGGCAAGCAATACGCGGAGGAACGGCCTTGAAAGACCTGCTCAACCTGATGAAGAACCAGAGCGTGACGGAAGAGTTCGATGCGATCCGCATCGGGCTCGCGTCGCCCGAGATGATCCGTTCGTGGTCGTTCGGCGAGGTGAAGAAGCCCGAGACGATCAACTACCGCACCTTCAAGCCCGAGCGCGACGGCCTGTTCTGCGCGAAGATCTTCGGGCCGGTGAAGGACTACGAGTGCCTGTGCGGCAAGTACAAGCGCCTGAAGCACCGCGGCGTGGTGTGCGAGAAGTGCGGCGTCGAGGTGGCGCTGGCCAAGGTGCGTCGCGAGCGCATGGGTCACATCGAGCTCGCGAGCCCGGTGGCGCACATCTGGTTCCTGAAGTCGCTGCCCTCGCGCATCGGCCTGCTGCTCGACATGACGCTGCGCGACATCGAGCGCGTGCTGTACTTCGAGTCCTACCTGGTGACCGACGCCGGCATGACCACGCTCGAGCGTGGTCAGTTGCTCAGCGACGAGCAGTACTACCAGGCGCTCGAGGAGCACGGTGACGAGTTCACCGCGAAGATGGGCGCCGAGGCGATCCAGCAGTACATCGCGGACATCGGCCTCGAGGAGGAGATCGCGCGCCTGCGCGAGGAACTGCCGCAGACGACCTCCGAGACCAAGATCAAGAAGCTCTCGAAGCGCCTCAAGCTGCTCGAGGCCTTCCACCAGTCCGGCAACAAGCCGCAGTGGATGGTGCTGAACGCGCTGCCGGTGCTGCCGCCGGACCTGCGTCCGCTGGTGCCCCTCGACGGCGGGCGCTTCGCGACCTCGGACCTCAACGATCTCTACCGTCGCGTGATCAACCGCAACAACCGCCTGAAGCGGCTGCTCGACCTCAGCGCGCCCGACATCATCGTGCGTAACGAGAAGCGCATGCTGCAGGAGGCGGTCGATGCGCTGCTCGACAACGGCCGCCGCGGACGTGCGATCACCGGCACCAACAAGCGGCCGCTGAAATCGCTGGCCGACATGATCAAGGGCAAGCAGGGCCGCTTCCGCCAGAACCTGCTCGGCAAGCGCGTGGACTACTCGGGCCGCTCGGTGATCGTGGTCGGCCCCACGCTGAAGCTGCACCAGTGCGGCCTGCCGAAGAAGATGGCGCTCGAGCTGTTCAAGCCGTTCATCTTCTGCAAGCTGGAGACGCGCGGCCTGGCGACCACGATCAAGGCCGCCAAGAAGATGGTCGAGCGCGAGCCGCCGGAGGTGTGGGACATCCTCGCCGAGGTGATCCGCGAGCACCCGGTGCTGCTGAACCGCGCCCCGACCCTGCACCGCCTCGGCATCCAGGCGTTCGAGCCGGTGCTGATCGAGGGCAAGGCGATCCAGCTCCACCCGCTGGTCTGCGCGGCCTACAACGCCGACTTCGACGGCGACCAGATGGCCGTGCACGTGCCGCTGACGATCGAGGCGCAGCTCGAGGCGCGCGCGCTGATGATGTCGACCAACAACATCCTGTCGCCCGCCAACGGCGACCCGATCATCGTGCCCTCGCAGGACGTGGTGCTCGGCCTGTACTACATGACCCGCGAGCGCATCGGCGCCCGGGGCGAGCGCGTCGAGGTCGACCAGGGCCAGCGCGCGTTCGCCGACGTCGACGAGGTGCGTCGTGCCTGGGGCGCCGGCCAGATCGACCTGCACACGCGCATCCGCGTGCGCATCCGCGAGCGCCTGCCCGACGGGGCTGGCGGACTGCGCGAGACCGTGCGCCGCGTCGAGACCACGGTCGGCCGCGTGATGCTGTTCGAGGTCGTGCCCGACGGGCTGTCCTTCGACATGGTCAACATGCCGATGACCAAGAAGTGCATCTCGCGCCTGATCAACATCTGCTACCGCAGCGTCGGCCTGAAGAAGACGGTGATCTTCGCCGACCAGCTGATGTACACCGGCTTCGAGTACTCCACGCGCTCGGGGGCGTCGATCGGGGTCAACGACTTCGTGATCCCCGACGCCAAGGCGAAGCTGATCGCGCAGGCCGAGGGCGAGGTCGCGGAGATCGAGTCGCAGTACGCCTCGGGCCTCGTGACGCAGGGCGAGAAGTACAACAAGGTGATCGACATCTGGTCGCGCGCCAACGACCTCGTCGCCAAGGCGATGATGGAAGGCATCAGCAAGGAGACGGTGCGCGACAGCACCGGCAAGGAGCACCAGCAGGGCTCGTTCAACTCCGTGTTCATGTACGCGGACTCGGGCGCACGGGGTTCACCGGCGCAGATCCGCCAGCTCGCGGGCATGCGCGGCCTGATGGCCAAGCCGGACGGTTCGATCATCGAGACGCCGATCACGGCGAACTTCCGCGAGGGCCTGAACGTACTGCAGTACTTCATCTCGACGCACGGCGCGCGCAAGGGTCTGGCCGACACCGCGCTGAAGACCGCGAACTCGGGTTACCTGACCCGTCGCCTCGTCGACGTGGCGCAGGACCTGGTCATCACCGAGGACGACTGCGGCACCGGCGAGGGACTGCTGATGACGCCGGTGATCGAGGGCGGGGACGTGATCGAGGCGCTCGGCGACCGCGTGCTCGGGCGCGTGGTGGCGCGTGACGTGCTGCGCCCCGGCAGCGACGAGATCGCGGTCGAGGCCGGCACGATGCTCGACGAGGGCATGGTCGAGCACCTCGAGAAGCTCGGCGTCGACGAGATCACGGTGCGTTCGCCGATCACCTGCGAGACGCGCTACGGCATCTGCAGCAAGTGCTACGGGCGCGACCTGGCGCGCGGGCACCGCGTGAACATCGGCGAGGCGATCGGCGTGGTCGCCGCGCAATCGATCGGCGAGCCGGGCACGCAGCTCACGATGCGTACCTTCCACATCGGTGGCGCCGCCTCGCGCGCGACCGAGGCCGACAACATCCAGGTCAAGAACGACGGCACGGTGCGCCTGCACAACCTGCGCTGGGTGGAGCAAAAGACCGGCAAGCTGGTGGCGGTATCGCGCTCCGGCGAACTGTCCGTGCTCGACGGCGACGGCCGCGAGCGCGAGCGCTATCGCCTGCCGTACGGCGCGGTGCTGACGGTCAAGGACGGCGATCCGGTGAAGGCGCGCCAGACGGTCGCCACGTGGGATCCGCACACGCACCCGATCATCACCGAGGTGGCCGGTCGTATCCGTTTCGAGGGCATGGAGGAGGGCATCAGCGTCAACCGCCAGACCGACGAACTGACCGGGCTGTCGAACATCTCGGTGCTCGATCCATCGGAGCGCCCGGCCGCCGGCAAGGACGTGCGTCCCGCGGTCGCGCTGGTCAACGCCAAGGGCAAGGAAGTCTGCCTGCCCGGTACGCAGATCCCGGCGCACTACTTCCTGCCGGCGAGCGCGCTGGTCAGCCTGGAGGACGGCGCGACGGTGGACGTGGGCGACGTCATCGCGCGGATTCCGCAGGAGCGCGGCGGCACGCGCGACATCACCGGCGGTCTGCCGCGGGTGGCGGACCTGTTCGAGGCGCGCCGTCCGAAGGAACCGGCGATCCTCGCCGAGATCTCCGGCACGGTCAGCTTCGGCAAGGAAACCAAGGGCAAGCGTCGCCTGATCATCACCCCGATCGACGGCCAGACGCTGCCGGACGGCAGCGACCACTACGAGACGCTGATCCCGAAGTGGCGCGCGTTGACCGTGTTCGAGGGCGAGATCGTCGAGAAGGGCGAAGTGGTGTCCGAAGGCCCGCCCGCGCCGCACGACATCCTGCGCCTGAAGGGCGTCGAGGCGCTGGCGAAGTACATCGTCAGCGAGATCCAGGACGTCTACCGCCTGCAGGGCGTGCGCATCAACGACAAGCACATCGAGGTGATCGTGCGCCAGATGCTGCGCAAGGTGGAGATCACCGCGGCGGGCGAGTCCTCGTTCATCAAGGGCGAACAGGCGGAGTACAACCGCACGCTCGAGGAGAACGAAAACCTCGAGAAGGACGACCGGATGCCGGCGAGTTTCGAGCGCGTGCTGCTCGGCATCACGAAGGCCTCGCTGGCGACCGAGTCGTTCATCTCGGCGGCGTCGTTCCAGGAGACCACCCGCGTGCTGACCGAAGCGGCGGTGACCGGCAAGCGCGACTTCCTGCGCGGGCTGAAGGAGAACGTGGTGGTCGGCCGGCTGATCCCGGCGGGCACCGGGTTCACGTACCACAGCGAGCGCCGGCGCCGGCGCGCGAAGGAAGTGCTGGGCGAGACGACGGCGACCGCGAGCGAGATCGAGGCGGCGCTGACCGAAGCGTTCGGTGGCGAGGGTTCGTGACGGTAATTTTGAGGGCGGCGGAGCGTTGCTGCGCCCGCCGTATTGACGCTTCCGGGAGGCGTCCCTAGAATTCCGCCTCCGCAAAAAAAGGGTGGTCACGGCAGGCGCCGGGGCCGGAACGGAAAACGCGACGGCCCGGAGCCGTCGCCAACGATATTTCGGATCCCGCGCGCTGCGTGCGGATCCGCAAACCGGAGCAATCGATGACGACGATCAATCAGCTGGTCCGCAAGCCGCGCCAGCGCAAGGTCGAGAAGAGCACGGTGCCGGCGCTGAAGGGTTGCCCCCAGCGCCGCGGCGTCTGCACGCGCGTCTACACGACGACGCCGAAGAAGCCGAACTCGGCGCTGCGCAAGGTGTGCCGCGTGCGCCTGACCAGCGGGTTCGAGGTGACGTCGTACATCGGTGGCGAAGGCCACAACCTGCAGGAGCACAGCGTGGTGCTGATTCGCGGCGGCCGGGTCAAGGACCTGCCGGGCGTGCGTTACCACACCGTGCGCGGCACCCTGGACACTGCCGGCGTGACCAAGCGTCGCCAGCGTCGTTCGAAATACGGAGCGAAGCGCCCGAAATCGTGAGTCGTATGCGGGAGCGGCACGTTCCGTCCCCGCTTTTTTCCAGCACCAGTAAGGCCGGGCCCACGGCAACGCGATTGCCGCAGGCCGTCCCGGGTAACCTGAAACACCGTAGAGGTATGCAATGCCCAGAAGACGCGTAGCCGCGAAGCGGGAGATCCTGCCGGATCCGAAATTCGGCAATGTCACCCTTGCCAAGTTCATGAACCACGTGATGGTCGGCGGCAAGAAGTCGCTGGCCGAACGTATCGTCTACGGTGCGCTCGGCCTGATCGAGGAGCGCATGAAGCGCGACCCGGTCGGGGTGTTCGAGGAGGCGCTGGCCAACGTCGCGCCGATGGTCGAGGTGAAGTCCCGCCGGGTCGGCGGTGCCACCTACCAGGTGCCGGTGGAAGTACGTTCCTCGCGCCAGCAGGCGCTGGCGATGCGCTGGCTGGTGGACTACTCGCGCAAGCGCGGCGAGAAGTCGATGCCGCAACGCCTGGCGGGGGAACTGATCGATGCCTGCCAGGGCCGTGGCGCCGCCGTGAAGAAGCGCGAGGACGTGCATCGCATGGCCGAGGCCAACAAGGCATTTTCTCACTACCGCTTCTGACGCAGGTCGGCGGCAACAGGACATCGAGGAACGGACGTGGCTCGCAAGACCCCTATCAGGCGTTATCGCAATATCGGCATCGTGGCTCACATCGACGCCGGCAAGACCACCACGTCCGAGCGCGTGCTGTTCTATACCGGTGTGTCGCACAAGATCGGCGAGGTGCACGACGGCGCCGCTACGATGGACTGGATGGCGCAGGAGCAGGAGCGCGGCATCACGATCACCTCGGCCGCCACCACCTGTTTCTGGCACGGCATGGACCGCCAGTTCGACGAGCACCGTCTGAACGTCATCGACACCCCCGGGCACGTTGACTTCACGATCGAGGTCGAGCGTTCGCTGCGCGTGCTCGACGGCGCGGTGGTCGTGCTGTGCGGCTGCGCCGGCGTGCAGCCGCAGACCGAGACCGTGTGGCGCCAGGCGAACAAGTACGAAGTGCCGCGCATCATCTTCGTCAACAAGATGGACCGCGCGGGCGCGGACTTCCTGCGCGTCGTGAAACAGGTGAAGGAGCGCCTCGGCGCCACCGCGGTGCCGATCCAGATGATGGTCGGCGCCGAGGACAAGTTCGCCGGCGTGATCGACCTCGTGAAGATGAAGTCGATCATCTGGAGCGAGGAAGACCAGGGCACCACGTTCGTGTACGGCCCGATCCCGGCCGAGCTGCAGGCGACCTGCGACGAGCTGCGCGACAACCTCGTCGCGGCCGCCGCGGATGCCTCCGACGAGCTGATGGAGAAGTACCTCGAGGGCGAAGCGCTCACCGAGGAGGAGATCAAGTGGGGTCTGCGCACGCGCACGCTGAAGAGCGAGATCGTGCCGGTGCTCGGCGGCTCCGCGTTCAAGAACAAGGGCGTGCAGGCGATGCTCGATGCGGTCATCGAGTACCTGCCGGCGCCGACCGAGGTGAAGGCGATCCAGGGCGAGCTCGAAGACGGCACCGCCGTGAACTGCGAGGCCGACGACAACGCGCCGTTCGCGGCGCTGGCGTTCAAGATCGCCACCGACCCCTTCGTCGGCACGCTGACCTTCTTCCGCGTCTACTCGGGAACGCTCGAGAGCGGCACCGGCGTGTACAACGCCGTGAAGGACCGCAAGGAGCGCGTGGGCCGCATGGTGCAGATGCACGCGAACCAGCGCACCGAGATCAAGGAAGTGCTGGCCGGCGACATCGCCGCCGCGGTGGGCCTGAAGGACGTCACCACCGGTGACACGCTGTGCGCGATCGACCACAAGGTGCGTCTGGAGCGCATGGAGTTCCCCGAGCCGGTGATCTCGGTCGCGGTCGAGCCCAAGACCAAGGCCGACCAGGAGAAGATGGGCGTGGCGCTTGGCAAGCTGGCGCAGGAAGACCCGTCGTTCCGCGTCCACACCGACGAGGAGTCGGGGCAGACCATCATCTCCGGCATGGGCGAACTGCACCTCGACATCATCGTCGACCGCATGAAGCGCGAGTTCAACGTCGAGGCCAACGTCGGCAAGCCGCAGGTGGCCTACCGCGAGACGATCCGCAAGAGCGTCGAGGTCGAGGGCAAGTTCGTGCGCCAGTCGGGCGGCCGCGGCCAGTACGGTCACGTGTGGCTGCGCCTGGAGCCGCTGCCGGCGGATGCGGAATACGAATTCCACAACGAGGTCGTCGGCGGCACGGTTCCCAAGGAATACATCCCGGCGGTCGACAAGGGCGTGCGCGAACAGCTGCAGAACGGCGTGATCGCCGGCTATCCGCTGCTCGCGATGAAGGTCACGATCTTCGACGGCTCGTTCCACGAGGTCGATTCGAACGAGATGGCGTTCAAGATCGCCGGCTCGATGGCGGTGAAGGACGGTGCGAAGAAAGCCGATCCGGTGCTGCTCGAGCCGATCATGGCGGTCGAGGTGGTGACGCCGGAAGAGTACATGGGCGACGTGATCGGTGACCTGAACCGCCGCCGCGGCCTGATCCAGGGCATGGACGACAGCGCCTCGGGGCGTGTCGTGACGGCCGAGGTGCCGCTGTCGGAGATGTTCGGCTACGCGACCGACCTGCGTTCCGCGACGCAGGGGCGCGCGACGTACACCATGGAGTTCAAGAAGTACGCCGAGACGCCGAACAACATCGCCGAAGAGATCATCGCCAGGAACAAGTCCTGATTCTTTTGCAAGCACTGTCTGAGGTAACGAACCATGGCCAAGGAAAAATTCGAGCGTAAGAAGCCGCACGTGAACGTGGGGACGATCGGTCACGTTGACCACGGGAAGACGACGCTGACGGCGGCGTTGACGCGGGTGTGCGCGGAGACGTGGGGCGGGGAGATGCGCGCGTTC
>CAUJIL010000014.1 GCA_963204845.1 Pseudomonadota bacterium
CGGTCGTCGCGGTGGTCGCGGTCGTCGCGGTCGTCGCGGTCGTCGCGGTCGTCGCGGTCGTCGCGGTCGTCGCGGTCGTCGCGGTCGTCGCGGTCGTCGCGGTCGTCGCGGTCGTCGCCGTGGTCGGCGTGGTGGCAGTAGTCGCCGTCGTGGCAGTGGTTGCCGTGGTGGCCGTCGTTGCCGTAGTCGGCGTTGTGGCCGTGGTCGCCGTGGTCGCCGTGGTCGGCGTAGTGGCGGTAGTCACGGTCGTTGCCACACCCGGGTACACCGTCCCAACCTCACGGGACGTGCCCTCGAAGGCGTATTTGGGTCTACCAATGTCCTCGACGATACGGAGCACGCGAACGAAGCCGTGCGCCTCGCTGGATTCGCCCCCGCCCAGGCCAGCCGCGGTGGCCTCGAGTTCCTCGGTCAGGTCGCGGCCTTCTGCCAGCGCCTGCAGGAGTTCATCGACCGTCGCCTGCTGCAGAGTGGCTTCGTCGGCTTCCACTGCGCCGTCAGCCATCATTTCAATGGTGATGGCCAGGCTCTTTGCCTCTGTGACGACAAACGGGGAGCCGTCGGTGAACTCGAGTTCGACGCTGGAACCGCTCTCCGTGACCACGATCTCCCCATCGTGGATCGTGTCTCCAGCACGCAGTTGCCGGGTGTTGCCATCGGCGTCGCGAACCAGGGCCGTGCCAGTGACTGACTTTACGGTTGCAATCGGGGTCGATGCGGCCATGAACGAACTTCTCCAGCCAGGGGGTCAGCTGCGCACAGAAAGGAATTCCCGGATGGCAAGTCTAGGCGAAGAATGGAAAGAACGTGGACTGTACCGAGGTACTAGAAGCGTGCGGAAGGTCTCAGACCTCAGCGCGCGCGCCCGAGCAGCAATGCGAGATGGAGCCGGTCGCGCACGCCGAGCTTGGTGAAGATCGAGCCCAAATGGGCCTTGACCGTTCGTTCGGTGATCTTCAGCTCGCGCGCGATCTCCTTGTTGCTGGCACCGCGACTGACGGCGAGGGCAACCTCACGCTCACGGCTGGACAACGGCGCGAGTCGCCCCAGGTCAATCCCCGTTGCCGGCAGAGCCGCCTGGGATGCGCGGATCATCCGCCGCAGCAGGCTCTCGCCGACCCATAGCCCCTGATTCCCGACCACGGCGGCCACCTGGCGCAGCATCCTGGCGCCGGCGCAGGAATGGCAGTAGCCGACCGCGCCACGCTCCATCATCAGCAAAGCCTGATCGTCGGAAGGAGTATCGGATAACACGACCAGGCGGGCAGGGGAGAAGGTCCGCACGGACTCGGCCAACGCGTCGATCGCCCCCTGGTCCGTTGGCGGGACGTGGATCCAGACAATCGTTGCCTCATCGAATGGTCGGGGAACCGCGTTGATCGCGCTAAAGACCTTCGCCGAAGGAAACGCGTCGCTCCAGCGCACGGAGGTGGTCTGGTCTGCGGATATAAGGATGTGCCTGGTCATCGTTCCGTCAACGCATATTGCCGCGCGCGCAGCACGGGCTTCATCAGGTAACTGAGGACGCTCTTGCGCCCCGTCATGATATCCACTTCGGCCATCATGCCCGGGATGATCGGGAGGTTCTCACCGAGGCTGGGCGTCTTCGTCCTTACCCGGACCAGGTAGTACGCGTTGCCGTCCTCGTCGGTGATCGTATCCGCTCCAATGCTTTCGACCGTTGCATCCATGCCGCCGTAGACCACGAAATCGTAGGCGGTGAACTTGACGCGCGCGGGCTGGCCGGGGCTGAGGAAAGCGATGTCGCGCGGCGCGATGCGCGCCTCGAGCAGCAGTGTGTCGTCGAGCGGAACGATCTCGACTATGTCGCGCCCCGGCATGACCACTCCGCCCTGGGTATTGATGAACAGACGCTTGACCGTGCCACGGACCGGCGAGCGCACGTCAGCCTGCTTGACGCGATCAGACAGCCCGAGACTGCCCTCGACGAGGCTGTTCAACAGCGCGGTGGCGTCGGCGAGCTCGTTGCGACGGGCGTTACGGAAATCGAGCTCGACCTGGGCCATCTTGCCCTTTGCCTCGTCGATCGAGGACTTGACGCGCGTGACCTGGGCCGCCGACTGATCGCGCTCGCCGCGGAGCCTGGACACATCCCGCTTCAATCGCAAGATTTCCACCTCCGACACAGCACCGGACTCGACCAGCGGCTCGGTCTGCCTGAGCTCCTGCAAGGCAAGGTCGTGGTTGCGCGTCGATTGCGCATAGAGCGCGTTGGCTTCGTGCAATTCCTGCTCACGTTGCGCGAGTTGCTGACGCGCGATCGCGATCTGCCCCTCGAGTTCGGCGTGGCTGGATTGGTAAAGCCTGGTTTCGGCGACGGCGATCTCGGGCGCTTCGGCCAGGATTTCCGCCGGAACCTCGAAGGGCTTGCCTTCGGCGATTGCGGAAAGGCGGGCGGTCTTGGCAAGCAGCGACAGCCGTTGGGCGCGGTTTTCGCCGAGCGCCGAGGCGAAGCGCGTCGCATCGATGCGAACCAGCAGTTGACCCTCCTCCACGATCTGGCCTTCGCGGGCGTGGATCTCGGACACGATGCCGCCGTCGAGCGACTGGATGATCTGCACCTGCCGGGAAGGGACTACCTTCGCGACCCCGCGCGTGACCTCGTCGATGCGTGCGACGGCCGACCAGAGGATCAGCAGCAGCACCACCAGCACCGTCATGTGCAACAGGGCACGCGCCCGCAGCGGATCGCGCGCGATACGTGCCGCGTGGGCGTCTTCGGCCCAGTCGAGACGCTCGTCGCGCGGGCCTTCGAGCCAGCGCGCGAATACCCGGTCCACCCACGGCATGGTGAGTGCCAGCCAGCGCGCGAGCATGGCGCGCGAACCGGAGGACGGCGCAGCGGCGTCGTTCATACGCCCCTCCCGACGCGTCCCTGCCGCAATGCTTCCACGACCGTGGCCTTCGGGCCGTCGGCGACAATCCTGCCGTTGTCGATCACGACGATGCGATCGACGATGTCGAGCAACGACGTGCGGTGGGTGACGATCAGCATCGTGCGTCCGGCTCCGAACTCGCGCAGATTCGTCTTTATGGATTCCTCACTGGAATGGTCCATGGCACCGGTCGGCTCGTCGAGCAGCAGGATCGGCGGCTCGTTGATCACGGCGCGCGCGATCGCCACCCCCTCGCGCTGTCCACCGGAGAGCGACTCCCCGCGCTCACCGACCAGCATGTCGAAACCCTTCGGGTGCTGGTTGACGAACTCGACGATGTTGCCGATCGTCGCGGCCCGCAGCACCTCGGCATCTTCGGCGTGTGGCGCACCGATCGTGAGATTTTCGCGCAGACTGCCGTAGAAGAGCGTCACGTCCTGCGGCACGTAGCCGATGTTGCGGCGCAGTTCCCCCGGGTCGAGCTGGCGCAGATCGATACCATCGACGAGCACCGCGCCCGACACGGGACGGTACAGCCCGAGAATCAGCCGGAGCAGCGTGCTCTTGCCCGAACCGGTGCGCCCCAGGATCCCGACCTTTTCGCCGGCGCGGATGCGCAGGCTGACGCCGCGCAGCGCGTTGACCTCGGTGTTCGGATAGGAAAAGCCGACGTCGCGAAATTCGATGTCGCCGCGAAACGTGGGGCGACTCAGAAAATGCGCACCGGCCGGGCGCTCGACCGGACGCGAGACGATCTGGTCCAGCGCCTGCAACGCGGTCATCGCGTTGTGGTATTGCGTCATCAGGCCGGCGATCTGGCCCATCGGGGCCAACGCGCGCGAGCCCAGCATGGAGCAGGCGATCAGTCCACCCAGCGACAGCTTGCCCTGACCGATCAGGTAGACGCCGACCACGATCACACTCACCGCAACGAGTTGCTGAGCGAGCAGGGCGACGTTGATCGTCGACAGCGCGAGCATGCGCTGCTGCGCACCCGTGTGTGCCAGAAAACTCGCGCTGCGCTCCCAGCGGTTTTGCATCACGCCCTCGGCGCCGAGCGTCTTGACCGTCTCCAGGCCCACCAGACTCTCGACCAGCGTGGCGTTGCGCATGGCGCCGGCCCGGTAAGCGGAGGCCGCCAGTTCGTGCATGCGTGCCCCGACGGTAGCGGCATACCCGGTCACGAACAGCATCGCGAGCACGGCCGGAATCAGCATTGGCCACGCGATCCATCCGATCACGATCAGGAAGATCACCGTGAACGGCAGGTCGATCAGCGCCGTAACGGTTGCCGAGGTGATGAAGTCGCGCACCGTCTCGAAGGAACGCAGGTTCGCTGCCAGCGAACCGGCGGATGCCGGGCGCTCCTCGAGGCGCATGCCGAGCACGCGCTCCATGATGAACGAGGATAGCCGCACGTCGACCCGCTTGCTCGCGAGGTCGAGAAAGAACCCGCGCATCGAGCGCAGCGCGAAGTCCCCGAGCAACACCAGGATCACCCCGGCCGCGAGCACCCACAGCGTCTCCACCGCCCGGTTCGGCACCACACGGTCGTAGACGTTCATCGTGAACAACGGCAACGCCAGCGCGAACACGTTGACCATGCCGGCCGCGAGCAGGACGTCGCGATAGAGCGGAAGATTCTGTCGCAGCGCGCCCCAGAACCAGTGCGATCCACGATCGGGATCGACTGCGGGTGCGCGCTCGTCGAAGCCGAAGGCGACACGGGTCAATATTGCCGAACCCAGGTACCGCTGTCCGAGCGCGGAGAACTCGACGCTTTCGGGCGCGCCGCCCGCGCCGTACAGCACCACGGCATACGCGCCCTCGCGTTCCAGCAGCACGCAGGCCTGCGCATCACGCAACAGCAGGATCGCCGGCAGCGAATCGCCGACCAGGCGTTCGAGCGCAACTTCAACCACCTTCGCCTCGAATCCGGCGCGCTCGGCGGCGCGCACCGCCAGCGAAGGGGACAGGCGCCCGCGTTCGAGCGGCAGGCCCGCGATCAACCCCTCGCGCGACACCTGTAGCCCGCGCTCACGCGCCACGTAGACCAGCGCATCGAGCAGCGGGTCGCGAGCGCTGGGCGGGGCAGGGATCTCGGTGTCGTTTCCCGTCACGGCTGCAGAAGATTCGGGCATCGAGTGGGGTTGTCCGCAACGGGTGATCGTACCGGTCAGCGGAGAAGTATAGACCGGCTCACGCTCGCCCGCGTCCGTGCACGAACACCTGCAGCTTGTGGGTGTCGGCCGCGAACACACGGATCCCTTCGGCGAGTTTCTCGGTCGCCATCGCGTCTTCGTTCAGGTCCCAGCGGAAACGCCGCTCGTCGAGCGCAATCCGCTCGGCACCGTCGGCCGCGGACGCTTGCGGATCCAGTGCGCGCTCGAGGCGGCCACCCTCGGCCTCCAGCCCGGCCATCAGGCTCGGTGCGATCGTGAGCAGATCACAGCCCGCGAGGGCGCGGATCTGCTCCAGGTTGCGGAAGCTGGCCCCCATGATTTCGGTGCCGTAGCCGTGGCGTTTGTAATAGGCATAGATCCGCCTGACCGAGAGCACCCCGGGATCCTCGTGCGGCGGATAGGCTTCGCGGCCCTCGTGCTTGCGGTACCAGTCGAGGATCCGGCCCACGAACGGCGAGATCAGCGTGACTCCCGCATCGGCGCAGGCCACGGCCTGCGTGAAACTGAACAGCAGTGTGAGATTGCAATGGATACCCTGGCGTTCCAGCACCTGTGCCGCCCGGATTCCTTCCCACGTCGAGGCGATCTTGATCAGCACGCGCTCCCGCGGCACCCCTGCCTGTTCGTAGAGTGCCATCAGGCCCTCGGCGCGCGCGATCGTGGCCTGGGTATCGAACGACAGGCGGGCATCGACCTCGGTCGATACGCGTCCAGGAACCAGTTTCAGGATCTCGGCGCCGAAGTTCACCGCGAGCCGGTCCATGATCGCATCGTCACGCCGCTCGCCCCCGAAGCGCCCCCCCCAGACGAGCGCCTCGTCGAGCAGCCGCGAATACGCCGGCTTCTGCGCGGCCTGCAGCAGCAACGAGGGGTTCGTCGTGGTGTCGGTGGGACGGAATGCCGCGATCGAGTCGATGTCGCCGGTGTCCGCGACCACGGTCGTCATCGAACGGAGCTGTTCGAGCTGGTTCATCGGTCGGTTGTCCTCGCTGCTGCGGTTGCGAAACCGGGGGGGTTCAGGAATCCTCGAGACTGTCGCGCGATCCGGGATCGACGTCGCCGCGCTCGTCCTCGTCCTGCGGCTCACCGCGTGGCGCTGCATCGAGGTCCGCCGAGCGCGTTTCGATGCCGATGTGGAAGGCCGCGAAACCTGGATGCACGAACTGGTCGACCGCCTTGCCGATCACCCGTCCGGCATACGGGGAGACCACGTCGGCGCGCAAGTTGGTGATCGGGTCGGTGACGCTTCCGAGCAGATCCCCGACCGCGACCTTCTGCCCTAGCTCGACGCGCGCGAGCAGGATACCGCCGGCGTCGGCGCGCACCCAGCGCGAGCGGTAGTGCACCGGCACCGGATTGCCCCACACACGCAGCTTGCGATACATGCCGAGCTGGTCGATCAGCGCGAAGATGCCCTGCACGCCGTGCTCGACTTCCTGCGTCTGCAGCCGCATCGGTTCGCCGGCCTCCAGCGTCACCGCCGGTACCCCGCGCTCGACGGCGGCCCGGCGCAGCGTGCCCGGGGCGCCGGGGCTGTGGATGATCGCGGTCGAGATGAAGGCCTCCGCGACACGCACCACCTCGGACCGGCGCAGATCCCCCCGCACCTGTGGCAGGTTCGTGCGATAGAAGGATCCGGTGTGCAGATCCACCAGCACGTTGCAGTGCAGGATGATCTCGTTGAAGAAGGAGTGCGCGATCCGCGAGGCGGAACTGCCCTGCGGGTTGCCGGGAAAATGACGGTTCAGGTCGCGGCGGTCCGCCAGATAGCGCGACGCGCGCCGGAAGCCGACCAGATTCACGATCGGCACCCCGACGACGGTGCCCTGCAGTTGCTGTGCGTCGATGTCGTACAGCACCCGACGCACCATCTCGATGCCGTTCAGTTCGTCGCCGTGCACCGCGGCCGTCAGGCACAGCACCGGCCCGTCGCCGGCCCCGTTGACCACCAGCACCGGGGTTGCCGCCGCGATTCCCTCGAAGGATTCCTCCGGCTGCCATGCCAGGCGCGCCGCGGTCCCCGGCGCCACCTCGGCCCCGAGCAGTACGAAAGGGGCGCGCGCATCACGTGCCAGCTCGGGCACCTGCAGGTCGTCGAGCGTGTCGAGCGCAGCGTCCTGCGCGCGGTCGGTGACCGTCTCGATGTCGCGCCGCAACTCCTGGCGGTAGTCCCGGCCAGGCAGTGCGGTGACCGGTGCGTCCAGATCGACGCTGCGCGCGCGCCGACGGGTCACCGCGGCGGCCGGCGCCGGGGTTTCGAGGTCTGCACCGTCCTCCGGGACCGCGGCCGGCCCAGCCGCAGGGGCGCCCGCGGTGACCAGCAGCAGGGCCAGCACCGCGAGCACGCGCGGGGTCACCCGCATTTGGAGTCGCCGCAACTCAGGCAGGTCATGCAGCCGTCCATCATGATCACGGCCTTGGTCATGCACTTGTTGCAGAGTTGCGCGCCGGCCGGGTAGGGGCTGTGCTCGGGCGTGCCGGGAGTCGTGCCCCGCGCCTCGAACTGCGCACGCTTCTCGTCCATGATTTTCTGTTGATGCTCGGCGATCTCCGGCGGCTGCAGCATCCCGATGTCGATCAGGTGCTTCTCGATGCACTCGCCGATCTCGGCGACCAGCGAGGGCATGAAGCGTCCGCCTTTCTTGAAATAGCCACCCTTGGGATCGAAGACGGCCTTCAGCTCCTCGACCAGGAAGGTGCAGTCACCGCCCTTGCGGAACACGCCAGAGACCACCCGCGTCAGCGCGAGCACCCACTGGAAGTGGTCCATGTTCTTCGAGTTGATGAAGATCTCGTAAGGACGGCGCTGCTCGTGCGCGGTTCCCGGGTTCAGCACGATGTCGTTGATCGTGATGTACAACGCGTGCTCGGACAGCGGGGTCTTGATCTTGTAGGTCGCCCCCGGCAGCGTGTCCGGGCGCGAGACGCTCTCGCTCATTTTCTCGATCGCACGCTCGAGCTCCTCGATGGCAGGCGCCTTGTCCTGTGCGGTGTCGAGTACCTTGTAGCCCACGATGCGTTTGGAAATCTTTACCGTCATGACACGCACACTCCTCAGAATTTTCCGTAGTAGCCTTCTTTCATGGCTTCGAACAGGTTGGCCGCGGTGTGCATCTCACCGTCGTATTCGACTTCCTCGTTGCCTTTGAGCTCGACGGTCGTGCCGTCCTCGAGCTTGAACTGGTAGGTCGTCTTTTCGAGGTCCTTATCCTTGACCAGCACCCCCTGGAACGCCTCGGGATTGAAGCGAAAGGTCGTACAGCCCTTCAGTCCGCTCTGGTAGGCGTAGAAGTACACGTCCTTGAAGTCATCGAACGGGATGTCCGTCGGCACGTTGATCGTCTTGGAGATCGACGAGTCGATCCACTTCTGCGCGGCGGCCTGGATATCGACGTGCTGGCGCGGCGTGACCTCCTCGCTGGTCTGGAAGTAGTCGGGCAACTGCTCGGCGGGATCGGTCGAGTAGGGCGTCGCGCGCGAGTTCACGAGTTCGCGGTACGCGAGCAACTCGTAGGAGAACACATCGATCTTCTCCTTCGACTTCTTGCCCTCGCGGATCACGTTGCGCGAGTACTGGTGCGCGAAGCTCGGCTCGATGCCATTGGAGGCGTTGTTGGCCAGCGACAGCGAGATGGTGCCGGTGGGAGCGATCGACGAATGGTGGGTGAAGCGGCAGCCTTCCTCGGCGAGCGCCGCGACGAGATCGGGCTCCACCTGAGCGACGCGCTGCATGTAGCGGCTGTACTTCGCGTGCAGCACGCGCCCCGGCAGCCGGTCACCGGGCCGGTGCCCGTCACGCACCATTTCCGGCCGCTTCGCGAGCATCTCGGGCGTCACCGTGAACACCTCGTCCATGATCGGCGCTGGCCCCTTTTCGCGCGCCAGTTCGAGCCCAGTGCGCCAGCCGGTGAGTGCAAGCTCGCGCGACACCCGCTCGGTGAACTCGACCGCCTCGGCGCTGCCGTATCGGAGTCGCAGCATCGCCAGCGTCGAACCGAGCCCGAGGAAGCCCAGGCCGTGACGGCGCTTGTGCTCGATCTCGTGGCGTTGCTGATCGAGCGGCAGGCCGCTCATCTCGACCACGTTGTCGAGCATGCGCGTGAACACCGCGACCACCTCGCGGAACGAAGCCCAGTCGAAGTGCGCCTCTTCGCGAAACGGCGACTGCACGAAGCGCGTCAGGTTGATCGAGCCGAGCAGGCAGCTGCCGTACGGCGGCAGGGGCTGTTCGCCACAGGGGTTGGTGGCGCGGATGTTCTCGCAGAACCAGTTGTTGTTCAGCTCGTTGACCTTGTCGATCAGGATGAATCCCGGCTCGGCGAAGTCGTAGGTCGAGATCATGATCACGTTCCACAGCTTGCGCGCCTTGACCCGGCGGTAGATGCGGCAGGCAACGCGCCCCTCGGCGTCGCAGACATAGCCCTTGGTCTGCGGGAAATGGCGCCAGAGGATGTCCTCGTCGTTGCCGACGTCGAGGTCACCCGAGTCGAGCTCCCTGGCGGAAATCGGAAAGGACAGCGGCCACTCCTCGTCCTGCGCAACCGCGTGCATGAACTCCTCGGTCACCAGCAGCGAGAGGTTGAACTGGCGCAGGCGTCCGTTCTCGCGCTTGGCGCGGATGAAATCCACCACGTCCGGATGGCTGATGTCGAAGGTGCCCATCTGGGCGCCGCGGCGTCCGCCGGCCGACGACACGGTGAAACACATCTTGTCGAAGATGTCCATGAACGACAGCGGACCGCTGGTGTACGCACCGGCACCCGAGACGTAGGCGCCGCGCGGGCGCAGCGTCGAGAATTCGTAGCCGATGCCGCACCCGGCCTTCAGCGTCAGACCCGCCTCGAGGTTCTTCTCGAGGATGCCGAGCATCGAGTCCTCGATGGTGCCGGAGACGGTACAGTTGATCGTCGAGGTCGCCGGCTTGTGCTCCAGGGCCCCGGCGTTCGAGATGATCCGCCCGGCCGGGATCGCACCGTTGCGCAGCGCCCAGACGAAACGCTCGTACCAGTGCTCCCGCAGTTCCTCGCGCTCGATCTCCGCCAGCGCTCGCGCCACCCGTCGATAGGTGCCGTCGATGGTTTCGTCGATCGGGTTGCCCGCCTTGTCCTTCAGGCGGTACTTGCGGTCCCAGATGTCTTCCGACGCCGGCTGCAGCGTGGAACTGACCTCGGCCGGACGCAGGGGGTTGGCGACCTTCAATGCTTCGATGGACATGTGCGCCTCGCTGATGATTCGTGCCCGGTTGATGTTGTGAGAGTTTTTCCCGGAAAGCCTTCCCCGACGCGCGCAGACGCGGTGACCCGAGGCGGGTCACTGGTGTGCAGGGGGAGCAGAAAACTCAAGATGCAGTGTAATACCGGAGCGTCAAAACACAATATGTTGTGGCCAGGATTTTTTGTTCACGATGGATTGGCAGGGAGTTTGCTAAGCCGGCACGCCCGGCCGGAGGCCGGCCTCGGCGCGGCGTCGCCGTCGACTTGTAGCCCCGGTGCGCCATTGGCTAGTATCCGCGCGCGAGCCGCGCCGGGGCATCCTGCCAACCGGGCACCGCACCCCGCAGGACACCCGACCTTGGCGCGCCAGATCCGGATTCTGACCTACAACATCCACAAGGGCTACTGTTCGGGAAACCGCCGGTTCGTGCTCGAGGCGATGCGCGCACGGATCGCGGAAACCCGTGCCGACCTCGTGTTCCTGCAGGAGATCCACGGCCGCCACAGCGGGCGCCGCGCCCACGAAGGCCGCTACACCTACCCGGAACAACCGCACTTCGAATACCTCGCGGACCGCTCATGGCCGCATTACGCCTACGGACGCAACGCGATCTACCGCAAGGGCGACCACGGCAACGCAATCCTCAGCAAGTTCCCGTTCGTCGGCTGGGAAAACATCAACGTGGCGGTGTTTCCACGCTCGAGCCGCAGCATCCTCCACGGCGTGATCGAGATCCCGCGCAGCCGGATCCGCCTGCACACGCTGTGCGTGCACCTCGGGCTGCTCGAGGAAGAACGGCGCGGGCAGTTCGAGGTGCTCGCGGCGCGCATAGCCTCGCACGTGCCACGCGACGAGCCGGTGATCATCGCGGGGGATTTCAACGACTGGCGCCGCCGCGCCGGGCGCCACCTGCACGCGGGGCTCGGGGTCGACGAGCTGTTCCTGGAACTCCAGGGCCGGCACGCGCGCACCTGGCCGATCTGGCAGCCGCTGCTGCCGATGGACCGCATCTACTACCGGGGCATGGCGCCGCTCGGCTGCGAACGGCTGAGCACCGGCCCGTGGCGCGAGCTCTCCGACCACGCGGCGCTGATGGGCGTGTTCAGCCTGCCCGGGAAGCGTCGCTGAGCTTCCTGCGGCCTCCGCGTGACGGGGGCTGCTGCACCACCGCCAGCTGTTCCGTCGCGTAATCCAGGAAGGCGTTCACGTAGTTCATGTTCACGCGGTTGCCGAACACCACCTGCATGCGCAGCAGGCGTCCGAGCTTGATCGCCGCGTGCAGGAACATCATCGTCGGCAGCAGCGACCGTTCGGTCCGGTCCAGCGGCCAGATGTGCGCGCAGGCAGCGACGAAGGCCTCGCGCAGCGTAGCGTCGATACGCGCCTCCTGATCGACGAACGCGAACTCCAGCGCCCCCTCGGCGATATCGGCGATGCGCGGCGCGTAGTGCGCGGCCTGGAAGTCGTACAGCAGCGCCTCGCCGTCGACGAACAGCACGTTGCGCGGCGTCACGTCGCCGTGGCAGTGCAGCCAGCGCAGATCGTCGCTCGCCTCGATGCGCCCGCGCGCCGCGGCGATCGCCGGCTGCAGGGCGGCGAAGCGCGCCTGCAGGGCCGGATCGTCGCTGAATCGCGCGGGCAGCGCCGCGCAGTCGGCCAGCCAGAAGTCGAGCGACTCGGCGAAGCGGTAGGCCTCGGTGCTCGCCACCGTAGCCGGCAGCGCACGGTGCACCCGCGCCAGCGTGCGCCCGGCGGCCTCGACGTGCTCGCGCGTCAGGCGCGCAGGGTTGGTCGCGTGCACATAGTCGAGCAGCATGCAGTGGAACGTGCCGAAGGGTTGGCACAGCGAGCCATCGAGCGCACGACGCGGGACGATGGCCGGTGCGCCGGCGCCTGCCAGCGCCTCGAGCAGGGCGCACTCGTAGCTGAGGTGGGTGCCGCGGTGCCCCTGCGTGGGCGGCGTGAACTCGGCGCCTTTCATGACCTTGACGATGTAGTCGCCGTCGGGGCCGTGGGCGCGGAACACCTCGTTGAAACTCACGCCTTTCAGCGGCTCCGGCGTCCCGATCGCAACGCCGAAATGCGTCGCGACGAAGGCCGGCAGCTCCGCGATCAGGTCGTTCTTCTCGTAGAGGATCTCGCGCGCCGGGAAGCCGCCCAGGTAGCGGTCCTTGACCGTCGCGTCCATGCGCGAGGGAAAGAACAGGTAGGCCTCGACCAGGTGGTGGCGGAACGGGACGTTCGGGAACTGCTCGCTCCACGGATTATCGATTGGGAAATCGACCTCGCCGAGGTGGTAATAGTCGCAACCGCAGACTTTCCAGAAGAACTTGCGGCTCCAGTCCTCGGGAACCGGGTAACGCTCGTCGAGCTCGATCAGGATGTCGAAATCCGAGCCGAGCTTGACCCAGGCGATGTGCAGGAATGGCACCTCGTAGCGCCCGGTGCGGCTGCCGGTCTTCTTCCACTCCATGGGGTTCAGCAGGTACACCTTCGCCACGCAGGGGTGGCGGGCGACATGCTCGCGCACGTAGTCGCGGAACGCCGCGTCGAGGCGCCTGAGCCTCTCGTCGCCGTACGGAATCTTCATCGGTTTCACGAAGCCGATGCCGTGCCCGTTCAGGAAGCGATCGAAGTTCATCCACTCGCGGTCGAGGTCGGTGGGGGCAGGCGAGGTGCGTGCCGGGAAGATCACCCGGCCGGAAGTGGCGTCGAACAGCAGTTTCGCGTGTTCGAACTCGAAGCGCTCGGCGAGCGCGTTGCGGCGCGCGTACTCGTAGAAATCGAACACCTGCAGCTTCAGCAGGTTGATTTCCTTCGGCGTGAAGCGGGTGGCGTTGGCCGCCAGGTAATCGGCGAACGGTACCACGGGAGAGGCGACGGTCGATTTGGCGACCGCGCGCGGCGCGCCGGCGACCACCCGCAGTTCGATGCGCGCCCCGGGGATCTGGTAGACCTCGCGCTTCGGGTCGGGACGGGTGTAGCCGAGTCCGTTGAACAGTTGCAGCAGCTTGCGGTAGTAGGGTTTCTCGATCGTGACGCGCGCGGTGGCGACATCGGCGTCGCGGTCCACGCGGTCGACGCGGTGCGCGAGTTCGTTGACCTCGATCAGGCGCAGCGTCTCGTCGAGGTCCACCGCACGCTCGCGCATTTCGAGCACGTCGCGCGCGGCGCGCGCGAAGTTCAGGAACGAGTCCCGGTCGAGCAGCAGCTTGTAGTTGCGCAGGTGAACGTGGAAGCCGTCGGTGTTCTCCTCCAGCGAGATGCGCGTCGGGTTGTAGACGATGTTGCGTCCCAGCGGCTTCTTGTTGAAGAAGGTCTTGATGGTGTCGCTCTGGTTGGTGTTCGGGTTCACGCCGTCGCGGAAGCCGGCGGCGATTTCCTTGCGCACCTGCGGGATGTAGGTTTCGCAGAGATCGGCGAACTCGAGGAATTCCTCGACGCTGAACTCGATGCGCAAGTCCCGGTAGTGAACGTGGATGTTCTCGCCCATGTCCATGAAAAAGGTGTTGAAGCGGTTGTTGCCCAACCCCTCCGAGCGGTGATACAGGCGAACGATGATTCCCACGCGATGTCTCTCGAGTCGTGTTGGCGGAGTCCGGCGGCGCTTGGCGCCACGTCTCCCACAAGCCTAGCAGGCGAGGAGAGCGTTCGCCCGCCGCAGGAGCCGCGCGGTTTCAGTGAAAATCCCGCGATCCCGCGCGCAGCGTGCCGAGCACCGCGCTGTGGTCGAGGATCTGGCCGGCGATGACGTGGACCACGCCGTCGCGGCTTTCCAGGACCCCCTTGACCAGCAGCAGGCGGGCGCGCAGCAGGGCCTTGCGAAAACGCTCCTGGCGGTCCCGCCAGACCACGACGTTGACGTTGCCGGTCTCGTCCTCCAGCGTCAGGAACAACACCCCACTGGCGGTACCGGGCCGCTGGCGACCGGTGACGAGTCCCGCCACGCGCACGAAGCGGGCGCCGCCCAGGCCGGCCAGTTCGCGCGCCGTGCGGCAGCGCGCGAACGGTTCGCGAGCGCGCAGCAGCGCCAGTGGATGGCGGCCCAGCGTGAGGCCGAGGCTGCGGTAGTCCTGCGCGATCTCCTCGGCCTCGCCCGGGGCCGCCAGCAGCACGCCGTCGTCGGGGGCGGCGCCCGCGGCACGCTCGAGCGGATCGAACAGCGGCCGCGGCTCCTCGACCGCGGCTGCCCGCCAGTGCGCCTGCCGGCGGTGCCCACCCAGACGACGCAGCGCACCGGCTCCGGCGAGCAGCGTCAGTTCGTGGCGTTCCAGCCGCGCCCGCCGCGCCAGGTCCTGCAGGCTCGCAAAGCCACGCTCGCGCCGCGCCGCGACGATACGCCCGGCCGCTGCCTTGCCCAACCCGTCGATCTGGCGCATTCCCAACCGCACACAAAATGGGAAAAATGGGGTCAAAAAAGGGGTCAGAGTCGAGTTTTTTATTGTAAAAAAGAAACAGAAACAAAAAAATTAAC
>CAUJIL010000015.1 GCA_963204845.1 Pseudomonadota bacterium
TCGGCCGGATAGATGTTTTCGCCGCCGCGGATCACCATGTCCTTTGCGCGGTCGGAGAGGAACAGGTAGCCGTCGGCGTCGAGGTAGCCGATGTCGCCGCTGTCGAACCAGCCGTCGCGGAACTCGCGTGCGGTCGCGTCGGGCCGGTTCCAGTAGCCGCTGACCAGCGTCGGCGTCTTCACCCACAGGCGGCCCGGTGTGCCCGGGGCGCACTCGTTGCCTTCGTCGTCGCGCACGCTGAGTTCGACGGTGGGATGCAGGAAGCCGGCGCTGCCGGGTTGCTCCCGGAACGGCCGGCCGGTGCACGCGCTGCCGTTGGAGTTGGTCTCGGTGAGCCCCCAGCCGGCGCCGGGGTAGGCGTCGGGGATGCGTTCCATCAGCAGCCGCGCGGTGCGCGGCGGCGTGGCCGCGCCGCCGCCGCCGATGCCGCTCAGGCTCGAGACGTCGGCCTGCGCGAACAGCGGCGATTCGAGCAGTTCCTGCAGCATCGCCGGTGCCGCGCTGATCGCGGTGATGCGCTCGCGCTCGATCAGTTCGAGTGCTTTCGCGACGTCCCACTTGTACATCATCACGATGCGTCGCCCGGCGCGCAGCGCGCACAGGAACACCGCGTGGCAGCCGCTCACGTGGAACAGCGGCACGGTCAGCATCTGCGTCGGTGGATGGCCCTTGCGCATCATCGCGCCGATCGCCTCCGGGTTGATCATCGCCGAGGCCATCGCCTGGCACTCGAAGTTGAGGATCGACTGGCACACCGCGCGCTGCGTGGACAGCGCTCCCTTCGGCGCCCCGGTGGTGCCGGAGGTGTACATCATCAACGCCGGTGCCTCGGGATCGAGGTCGGCGCAGGGCAGCGTGGTGTCGGTGTGCGCGGCGATGAACGACTCGAGCGACTGCGTGCCGGCCGGCAGCGCGCCGTCGCCGGGGCGTGCGACGATTGCCGGCAGCGCGCTCTGCGCCAGGTGCGCGGCGAGCAGTCCGGCGCGCTGGCGGTCGCAGAACACCGCGCGCGCGCCGGAGTCCTCGAGCGCGAAGGCGAGCTCGCGCGCCTGGCCCCAGCTGTTCAGCGGCACCGCCACCGCGCCCAGCGTGGTGATGCCGACGAAGGCGCTCATCCACTCGGGGTAGTTGCGCATCGCGATCGCCACCCGGTCGCCGGGCCGGATCCCGAGCCCGTCGCCGAGCGCGTGCGCGATGCGCGCACCCTGCCCGAGCAGCGCGGCGAAGCTCCAGCGCTCGCCCTCGTAGACCAGGAACTCGCGCTCGCCGTGCGCGAGCGCCGCGGCGTGGATCCGCGCGAGGTTCCTGGGTGCGTTGCGGTAGACGCGGTAGCTGACGCCGTCGATCGTCGCCTGCTCCAGTTCGAACGGGGCCCCGGGCGCGGTGATGCGCGCCATGGCCTGATCGTATTCGGTCTTGATCGTGCTCATGCCGGCGCCCTCAGAAATGCACGCCTTTCATCAGCTGCGCCATCGCGATCTGCTCCGAGGTGACCTCCGGCGGCGTTGGCGCGGTGGGCAGTCCCTTGGCGGCGTCCGAATCGGGGAACATGCGGAAGGTCGCGTTGTTCACGATCTCGGAGAACTTCGGGAACACCGTGGCGGCGAAGTGCTGCACCCAGCCCATGCCGGTCGCCACGCGCGCTTTGCGGGTGATCAGCGCGTCGACGATCATGTCCACCGCCTCGTGCACCTCGAGCGCCGGCGCATACTCATAGATCTTGGTCGGCGCGATCATCTCGGTGCGCACCAGCGGCATGTTGATGTTGGTGAAGTGGATGTTGCGGTCCGAGAACTCGGCGGCCGCGCACAGCGAGAAACCCTCGAGCGCGGACTTCGAGGCGATGTACGACGAGAAGCGCGGCGGATGGCCGAGCACGCCCATCGACGAGATGTTGATGATGTGCCCGTGCCGGCGCCGGTCCATTCCCGGCAGCGCGCGCAGGATGAAGCGCAGCGCACCGAAGTAGTTCAACTGCATCGTGCGTTCGAAGTCGTGGAAGCGGTCGTAGGCGAGCGCGACCGAGCGGCGGATCGAGCGGCCGGCGTTGTTGATCAGCACGTCGACGCCGCCGTGCTCCTCGTCGATGCGGCGCATCACCTCGTCGACGGCCGCCAGGTCCGCGGCATCGCAGACATAGCTGTACGCGCGGCCGCCCTGGGCGGTGATCTCGGCGCAGGTCTCGTCGAGCTTCTCCTGCGTACGGGCCGTGATCACCACGCGGGCGCCGGCGGCGGCGAGACGGATCGCGGTGGCCTTGCCGATGCCGGCCGAACCGCCGGTGATCAGCACCACGCGGTCCCTGACCTGCCCCTCGAGCGTGTGGTCGACGAACAGGTCGGGATCGAGGTTGCGTTCCCAGTAGTCCCAGATGCGCGCCGCGTAGCGCTCGAGTTTCGGTGGATTGATGCCGCTGCCCTCGAGCAGCCGCCGCGTCTGGCGGCTGTCGTACTTCGTCTCGTACTTCGTGAGGATCGAGGCCGATTCGGGCATGCCGATGCGCTCGAAGACCGCCGCCTTCAGCCGCTTCACCGGCGGCAGCTTGTTCAGCAGTTCGACCAGCGCGGTGGGCACGAAGTCGAAGATCTTGGGGTCGAAGCGCAGGCTGAACTTCGGCGCGTGTGCAGCTTCGGCGAAGATGTTCATCATCTGCCCGGTGCTGTAGTGCTCGGTATCGACGATGTGGAAGCAGCCGCCGTCCTGGCCGTCGAGGTGCGCGAGGTAATCGATGGCGTTGACCACGTAGTCGACCGGGACCAGGTTGTTCACGCCGGACTCGACGCCGACCAGCGGCATCCACTTCGGCAGGATGTTGCGGATGCGCTGGATGGTCTTGAACGAGTAGTACGGGCCGTCGATCTTGTCGATCTCGCCGGTGCGCGAGTGCCCGACCACCGCCGCGGGGCGGTAGATGCGGTACGGCACGCGGCAGCGCTGGCGCACCGCTTTTTCGGACTCGTGCTTGGTGCGGAAGTACGGGTGGTCGAGGTTTTCCGCCTCCTCGAACATGTCCTCGCGGAAGGTGCCGCGGTAGAGCCCGCTGACCGCCACCGAGCTGACGTGGTGGAAGCAGCGCACGCCGAGTTTCTCGGCGGTCTGCACTGCGTACAGCGTGCCGTTGACGTTCGCCGCGTGCTGGCTTTCCGCGCTGGCGGCCATGTCGTAGATGGCGGCGAAGTGGAAGAAGTGGTCGATCGTCCCGGCCAGTGCGCCGACGTCCGCGTCGGCGATCCCGAGTCCGGGCTGCGTGATGTCGCCGACCAGCGCGACGATGCGCTCGGCCGCCACGGGGAAGCGCGCCTTCAGTTCATCGAGCTTGTGCAGGGACGATTCGCGCACCAGCACGTGGATGGTGCCGGAGCGGGCCAGCAGGTTCTCGATGAAGAAGCGGCCAATGAAACCGGTTCCGCCGGTGACCAGATAGTTCATGCTCGTACTCCGTTGTTGGCATTATCGGGGTCGCGGTACGGACTCAGCGGTACTTCGCGAGGTGGACCCGCTCGAAGCAGCGCTTCGCCCAGTGCATCGCGCGCATCGGCGGCAGCGTCACGGTGCGGCGTTCAGTACGCCAGACCAGCGTGCCGCTGTCCAGTGCGTCGATGATGCACATCAGTTCGGCCTGGAACGCGGCCTGCACGGGCCTGCCGGCCAGTGCGTCCAGCAGGTTGCGCGCCGCGACGCGCGCCTGCAGTTCCGCCATGTGCGCCTGCTTGGGCATCCAGTCGGGGCCGGGATAGCTGCCGCAGTCGCCGCAGACGTAGACGTGGTCGTGGCCCGGAACGCGGCACTGCATATCGGCCGTGATCAGTCCGCCGGGCGAGCGCGGCAGCGTGGTGTCGTCGAACCATGCGTCGCCGGTCATGCCCGGCATGAACAGGATCAGCTGCGCCGGGATCTCGCCGGCGTCGGTCACGACCCGGTCGGCCTCGAAGCGCAGCGGCTTCTCGCCGAGCCGGGTGACGATGCCGCGGCCGCGCATTTCGGCGAGCAGCTGGGCGACGGTCTTCTCGCCGAGCCGCTTGCCCGGCTCCTGCGACGGGTTGAAGAACACCAGTTCGAAGCGCTCGCGGCGGCCTTCGCGGCGCAGCTGGCGGTCGATGCCGAACAGGAACTCGAACATCGGGCCGCCGCGCATCGCGTTGGGCTCGGCCGGGTTGGCGCCGAAGCCGATCGCGATGGTGCCGCCCTCGAGACCGCGCAGACGGTCGCGGATCGCCTCGGCGGCGGCGATACCCTCGCAGGGAATGATCGCGTGCTCCAGCCCGGGGAGCGTGCGGATGAAGCGCCCGCCGGTGGCGATCAGCAGCGCGTCGTTGGCGATCTCGCCGGCGCTGGTGTGCAGTACGCGTGCCGAGGCACCAAAGCCGCTGGCGCTTGCCTGCACGTGGCGCACGCGCTGGCGGGCGAGGAAGTTGCCGAGCGGCACCACCAGCTGCTCGCGCGAGCGCAGTCCGGCCGGAATCCAGATGATGCCGGGCAGGTAGTGCAGCTCCGCCCGCGGGGCGACCAGCGTGATCTCGGCCTGCGCGTCGCGCGCACGCAGTTCGCGCACGGCGGCCAGCGCGCCGAAGCCGGCGCCGACGACGGTGATGCGGGCGGGGTGGTTCATCCGGAGTGCGTCCCTGGCCTTACCGAAAGTTAATGGTCGCCGCATTCGTGGCCGATGGCAACGGCGATCGGCGCGGCGCCGTGGATTCGCGCCCGTTCCGGGCGGGGACGTGCGGGCCGCGGCGCGGGGCGTTTATACTCGCCCGACCGCTCCAGCCAGACCCGCGAGGATCCACGATGTCGACGTCCCAGTATTCGCACCTGCTGTCGCCCGGGCGCATCGGCCCGATGGAACTGCGCAACCGCATCGTCGTGATGGCGATGGGCGTGAACCTCGGCGAGGACGACGGGGTCAGCGGCGACCGCATCGTCGCCTTCCACGAAGCGCAGGCGCGCGGCGGCGCGGCGCTGATCATCTCCGGCGCCTGCGGCGTGATGTACCCGATCGGGCAGGTGCAGCCGTGGCAGATCGGCATTTCCGACGATCGTTTCATTCCCGGGATCACGCGGCTGGCCGAGGGCGCGCACCGCCACGGCGCGAAGTTTGCGGTGCAACTGCACCAGGGCGGACTGGTCGCCGGCGACGACACGCGCGCCGGCCGCCCGCAGTGGTGTCCCTCGGTGCCGGAGCCGATGAAGGGCGATTTCGTCGACGGCTTCCTGCTGCCCGAGCTGCAATCGTTCGCGAGCGCCGGCGTTCCCAGCTACAAGGTGCTCACCAGGGAAGACATCCAGACCGTGATCGAGCATTACGCCGCGGCGGCGCGCAGGGCGCGCCAGGCCGGTGCCGACGCGGTCGAGATCCACGGCGGACACGGCTACCTGCTGTCCTCGTTCCTGTCGCCGAAGACCAACAAGCGCACCGACGAGTACGGCGGCAGCGTCGAGAACCGCTCGCGCTTCCTGCTCGAGGTGTTGCGCGCGGTGCGCGCCGAGGCGGGCGACGCAATGGCGGTCATCGTCAAGCTCGACTCGCGCGAGGTGGGCAAGGAAGGCGGCATCACGATCGAGCACGCGAAGGTCACCGCGCGCCTGGTCGAGGAGGCCGGGGCCGACGCGATCACGGTCAGCGCCTACCACAACACCGGCATGGGCAAGCTGCACTCGGCGTCGAACATTCCGCACGAGCCGAACACGAACCTGCCGGCCGCCGCGGCGATCAAGTCCGTGGTGTCGATCCCGATCATCACCTCGGGCCGCGTCGAACCCGACCACGGCGACGCCGAGATCCGCGCCGGCCGCTTCGACTTCCTCGGCATGGGCCGCAAGCTGCTCGCCGACCCCGAACTGCCGCGCAAGCTCGCCGAGGGCCGCGCGGCCGAGGTGCGCCCGTGCATCTACTGCTACACCTGCGTCAGCGCGATCTACACGCTGGAGCGCACGCGCTGCGCGGTGAACTCCGAACTGGCCGTCGAATACCTGCGCGTGGATGCACCGAAGCCCGCGCGGCGCAAGCGCGTGGCGGTGGTGGGCGGTGGCCCCGGCGGCATGGAAGCGGCGCGGCGGCTCGCGCGCGACGGCCACGAGGTGGTGCTGTTCGAGCGTGGCGATCGGCTCGGCGGCACGCTGCGCTTCGCCTCGATCGCCTACGCGGCCAACGAGCGGCTGCTCGACTGGCTGATCGCGCAGGTCGAGGCCTCGCCGGTCGAGGTGCGGTTGAACACCGCCGCGACGCCCGAGGTGCTGAAGCAGTGGCAGCCCGATGACGTGGTCGTCGCCACCGGCGCGCTGCGCAACATGCCGCCGATTCCGGGCGCCGATATGGCGCACGTCTACAGCGGCGACGACATGCGCCGGCTGGTGCTCGGCGAGAGCTCCGAGGCGCTGGAGCGCAAGACCTCGCTGCTGACGCGGCTGGCGACCAAGGCGGGCGCGGCGACCGGACTGACCGGCAACCTCGAGTTCATCCGCAAGGCCACCCACGCGTGGATGCCGCTCGGCAAGCAGGTTGCGATCATCGGCGGCGAGCTGGTCGGGCTCGAGCTGGCCGAGTTCCTGAACGAACGCGGGCGCACTGTGCACGTGATCGACGATGCGCCGCGCTTCGGCGCTGGCCTGACGCTGGTGAGGCGTCTGCGCATCCTCGCGGAACTGCGCGAGCACGGCGTGGGGCTGCACGCCGGTGCGAAGGATATCCGCATCGAGAGCGGTCGGGTCTGTTTCACCGACAAGGACGGTGTCGCACAGAGCGTGGGCGCGGAACACGTGATCGTGGCCAAGGGCGCCAGCGGAGATTCGCGCCAGGCCGATGCGTTCCGTGCCGCCGGCCTGCGCGTGCACCAGATCGGCGACTGCACCGGTGTTTCCTACATCGAGGGCGCGATCCGCGGCGCACTCGGCGCGGTGGACGCGATCAACGCGGACCAGCCGGGCGCCGCCGCCTGAGGCTGCGCGCCGGCGGCCGCGCGGTTCACCAGACCCCGCGGCCGCCGTCGATCACGTGGTCGGCGCCGGTGATGTAGGCGCTCTCGTCCGAGGCGAGGAACACCGCCAGCGCCGATACCTCCTCCTTGCCGCCGCGCCGGCGCAGCGGGATCGCGGCCAGTTGCGCCGGGTCC
>CAUJIL010000016.1 GCA_963204845.1 Pseudomonadota bacterium
ATCCCGGTTGACCTGCAGCGGAACGAACAGGTAACGCGGCGGCAGTTCGACCGGCGCCTCGCTGCGGGCGGTCGCAGATACCCTCGGCACCAGCGTGGTGCGGGTCACCTCCGGCATCGCGGGCAGTGCGCGGTAGAACGCTGCCTCGCGCGGCACCGCGTTGTGGAAGTTCACGCCGCGCGGATCGCAGGTCGTGGTGCCTGGTAACAGGCCGTTCTCGAACCGCAGCACCGGTATCGCGAACTCGCGCGCGGCGCGGATCGCGGCCTGGAAGAACCAGTGCCCGCCGTTCCACACCGCGATTGCGTCGGGGCGCCGCGCGCGGAAGGCGCGGCGGAATCGCGCGCAGGCGAGCGCCGCCTGCGCCGAGTGCAGCGCGCGGCGCCACGGTCGCAGCACGCGCAGACGATTGCCGCGCCCGTAGGTCAGGCGGTCGATGTGCGTTCGCGCGAGGTTCCAGACGTCGGCGCGCAGCAACCACGCCAGGTCGCGCGGCCCGACGCGCGGCAAGTCGCGCTCCGCGAACGGCTGCATGTCGAGCGCGCTCTGCGCGGCAAGCGCGCGGAAGTAGCGCTCGTGGTGGCTGAAGCGGTGGATCAGCAGCACGCTCACCGCAGGCATCCGTCGCGGCTCAATTCGCGCCGCGGCGGTGGCGCAGGATGCCGATCACCCCGGGGGTCACCGACACCAGCACGATCGCGATCACCGCCAGGCTGAAATTTTCCCTGACGACGGGAATGTTGCCGAAGAAATAGCCGCCACCCACGCAGACGCTCACCCACAGCAGCGCGCCGGTGACGTTGTAGAGCAGGAATTTCGC
The DNA here is from genome assembly GCA_963204845.1 of Pseudomonadota bacterium. GTDB lineage: Bacteria > Pseudomonadota > Gammaproteobacteria > Pseudomonadales > UBA5518 > UBA5518. The sequence continues at coordinate 821 of CAUJIL010000016.1, forward strand.
ATAGCTCATCGCGCCGATACCGGCCACGAACGGCGCGAAGGTGCGTACGATCGGGATGAAGCGCGCGATGATGATCGTCTTGCCGCCGTGTTTCTCGTAGAACGCATGCGTCTTGCGCAGGTGTTCCGGATTGAAGAAGCGCGAACGCGGATAGTGGAACACCTTTGGCCCCACGTAATGACCGACCGCGTAATTGACCGTGTCACCGAGTATCGCTGCCGCCGACAGCAGCCAGAACAGCAGCCATGGATCGAGGCTGCCCTGCGCGGCGAAGGCGCCGGCGGCGAACAGCAGCGAGTCACCGGGAAGGATCGGCGTGACGACCAGCCCGGTCTCGCAGAACACGATCAGGAACAGCAGCGTGTAGGTGTGCACCCCGTAGCGCGCGATGATCTCGGCCAGATGCTGGTCGAGGTGCAGGAAGAAGTCGACGAACCAGTGCAGGAACTCCATGGGCACTCCGGGCACGGCCTGCCCGCGGCGGGAAGGCAACGCCCGGCATTCTAGCCGCATCCCGGGCGCGCGATGCTACACTGCGCCGCCGGTTGCGCGCCCTGCCCGTGCCACCGCGAACGACAACAAGACCGTGACGGGATGCAGCCGATGCTGATGGGGATGACGCGCTACCAGTGGACGGTACTGTTCGCCGCCTGGCTGGGCTGGGGCTTCGACGTTTTCGACGGCCTGCTGTTCAACTACGTGGCGCCGAACTGCGTGCCCACCTTGCTCGGGCTCGAGATCGGCTCACCTGAAGCGCGCACCGCCACGCTGTACTGGACCGGCGTGCTGACCTCGCTGCTGCTGCTCGGCTGGGCCGCGGGCGGCGTGCTGTTCGGGCACGTCTGCGACCGCATCGGCCGCAAGAAGACGCTGCTCATCACGATGCTCCTGTATGCGCTGGGCACCGCGGCCTGTGCGCTGGCGCCGAACATCTGGGTGCTCGCGCTGTGTCGCGTGATCGCGGCACTCGGCATCGGCGGCGAATGGGCGGCCGGCGCTTCGATGGTCGCCGAGGTGGTGCCCGAGGAACGCCGGGTCGAGGCCGGCGCCCTTCTCTACACCGCCGCGCCGGCCGGACTGTTCCTCGCCACCTACGTCAATTTCGGCGTCGCCGGCGTGTGGATGGCCGAACAGCCCGAGACCTCGTGGCGCATCGTGTTCCTGTTCGGCCTGATCCCGGCGGCAGTCGCCTTCGTGGTGCGCCTGTTCCTCGAGGAACCCGAGCGCTGGCGCCAGGCGATGCGCGACTCGGCGCCGGTGCGGCTGGTCGAGATCTTCGCGCCGGGACTGCGGCACCTGACCTTCGCCGGCGTCGGCATGTCGGTGGTGGCGCTGATCGCGTGGTGGAGCTGCAACGCGTTCATCCCGACGGTCGCGACCGGCCTGGCGCAGAACGCGGCGGCCGACGCCGGACTGGATACCGCCGGCACGCTCGCGCTGGTCGAGGAATGGAAGTTCCGCGCCACCTACTGGTTCAACCTCGGCGGACTGATCGGCACGCTGGCGACCATCCCGATCGCCAAGCTGCTCGGCCGGCGCCCGCTGTTCGGCATCTACTTCGCGGCAAGCGCACTGTCGATCTTCGCAACGTTCGGTATCGACTGGCCACCGGACGTACGGCTTTACTGGTACTTCGCTATCGGCGCCTCGGTGTTCGGCATCTTCGGCAGCTTCACGTACTACCTGCCGGAGCTGTTCCCGACGCGGCTGCGCGCCACCGGCGCGGGCTTCTGCTACAACATCGGCCGCGTGCTCGCGGCGGTGGGACCGTTCGCGGTCGGCACGATCGCGGCGCAGGGAACCGACACCGTGATCCAGACGTTGTTCTACGTCGGGCTGGTCCCGGCGCTGGGCCTGCTGCTGCTGCCGTGGGTGGTGGAGACGCGCGACCACGTGCTCGCCGACTAGCGCGCGCGGTCGCGCGCTCAACCGTCGAGCCGCCTGGGCAGGTCCATGCTCGGTTCGGCACCGATCACGAACTCGCCGCGCGCGAGCTTCGAGTGCCGCAGCCCGTAACCGAAGTACAGCAGCATCCCGCCAGCGAGGTAGACGAGGAAGAAATTGCGCGTCTCGACCTTGCTCATCAGCGACATCAACAGCAGCAGGCACATCGCCGCGCCGACCAGCGGCACCAGCGGAAACCACGGGGTGCGGAACGGCCGTGCGAGCTGCGGCTCCGCGTAGCGCAGGTACAGCACCGTCAGGCACACCATCGCGAACGCGGCCAGCGAGCCAACGGCGGTCAGTTTCGCCAGCGCATCCAGTGACATGAAGCCGGCGAAGCACGCGGCCACCGAGCAGACGATGAGCGTGCCGATCCACGGCGTGCGGAAGCGCGGATGCACGCGGGCGAAGATCGGTGGCAGCAGCCCGTCGCGCGCCATCGTGTAGAAGATCCGCGTCTGCCCGTACAACAGCACCAGCATCACCGAGCTGATGCCCGCGATGGCTCCGATCTTCACCAGCACCGCGAACCACGGCAGCCCGATGCGGTTCACCGCCATCGCGATCGGCGCCGGGTTGTCGAGTTCGGTGTACGGCACGATGCCGACCAGCACCGCCGAGGTCAGGATGTAGAGCACCGTGCAGACCAGCAGCGAGCCGATGATCCCGATCGGCATGTCGCGCGCCGGGTCGCGCGACTCGGCGCCCGCGGTCGACACCGCCTCGAAACCGAGGTACGCGAAGAAGATCGTCGCCGCCGCCGTGATCAGTCCGGCCACGCCGTAGCGCGAGGTGTTCTGCGCGGTCAGCACATCGAGCAGCGCGCGCCGGATGTCGGCCCACCAGCCGCGCTCGGCGCCTTCGGGTGGCGGCGGCACCTGCTCCGGGATCAGCGGCGACCAGTTCGCGGTGTCGACGAAGAACGCGCCCACGCAGATGAACGCGATCACCACCGCCAGCTTGATCGCGACGACGATGTTGTTGGCGGTGGTCGACTCCTGGATGCCGAGCACCAGCAGCACGGTCACGACACCGATCGCGAAGATCGCGGGCAGATTGGCCACCCCGTGCGCGACCACCGTGGCACCCTCGCGCACCGCGACGCCCGGTGGCCCGGTGAACTCCGGCGGCATGTGAATGCTCATGTCGTTCAGCAGGCTGACCGCGTAGCTCGACCACCCGACCGCGACCGTGGCTGCCGCGAGCCCGTACTCGAGCACCAGCAGCAACCCCATCAACCACGCCACGATCTCGCCCATCGAGGCGTACGAATACGAGTAAGCGGAACCGGAAACCGGCAGCATCGACGCCAGTTCCGCATAGCACAACGCGACGAACGCACACAGGATCCCGGTGATCACGAACGAGATCATGATGCCGGGGCCGGCGTATTCGGCCGCCGCCCTGCCGGTGAGGACGAAGATGCCGGTACCGATGATGCACCCGATCCCGAGCGAGACGAGGTTCAGCGCACCCAGCGTCTTCCTGAGTTCACCCTGCTCATGCTCGGCATGCATCTGGGCCACCGACTTGCGGATGAACAGGCGGCCGATTCCGCTCGCCGCCGGACGCGAACCTTGGGACATGGGGATTGGCTCCTTCCTCGGTGTCGCAAGTATAGGTCGCGGGCCGCCGCGCCGCGTGCGGTGGCCTTCACGCGGGGGCGCCCGTATAGTGGCGCCCGCCATCAACCGCGCAGGAGCCGCAGCGATCATGTCGTCCCGTCCTTCGAGCAGCGCCGCCACGCACTGGTACACGTTCCGCGGCGTGCGGGCGCTGAAATCCACCCACCCGGAGGTGCGCCGGCTCAAACGTGCCGAGGACAGCCCCAGCCTGCACGGCAACAAGGTGTGGCATTCGAGCTTCGCGCTGATCGACTACCTGCACCGGCATCCGGTGCGTGCCGGCGCGCGGGTGATCGACGTCGGCTGCGGCTGGGGACTGAACGGCATCTGGCTGGCGCGGCGCTACGGTGCGCGCGTGCTCGCCGTCGACGCGGACCCTGCCGTGGAGCCCTATCTGCGACTGCAGGCGCGGATCAACCGCGTCGAGATCGAATTCCTGCCACGGCGCTTCGAACAGCTCGACGCGCGACTGCTGGCCGGCGCGGATCTGCTGACCGGAACCGACATCTGTTTCTGGGACGAGATGGTCGAGCCGCTGTACCGCCTGCTGCGCCGCGCCGGCAAGGCCGGCGTGGAACGCGCGATCGTCGGCGACCCGGGGCGGCCGCCGTTCTGGTCGCTGGCCGAACGCGTCGGGAAACGTCTGGGGGGCGAGGTCGTCGCGCATGCCAGCGGACGCACCGGCGCGGCGCCGAAGCAGCTGTTGGTCACGGACTACGCGAAGCTGCGCGACTGAGCGGCGCAGCGCACGTCAGGACGCCTCAGTCAGCGCCCTCGTTGGCCGGCCAGTCCACGACCACCGCGCCGCGCAGATCGCCGGCCACGAAGCCGGTGGCCTGGTCGGCGGGATAACGCTCCGCAAGCGCCTTGCGCACCGGTTCCGCAAGGACCGGGCCATGACAGGTTTCGCACGGCGGCTGGGTCACGATCGCCTTCATGTAGCGTGCCGAGCCGTCGGTGCCACGCTCGAAATGTTCGAGCGTGTCAGCGCCCTCGCCGGCCGCCAGCCGTGTCGAGAAATCATCGAGCACTGCCCGCGCGCCCTCATCGGGCGCATTGGCGGGATTACGCAGTTTCAGCGCGGTGCGCCACACACGCACGCCCGCCTCGTTGCCCACGTGCTCGGCGATCACCGGCGCGCGCGTCTGGCAGACCTCGATCGCAGCAAGCGGACCGCCCTTCGTGATCGCCTGCAGCAACTCGCCCTTCAACCTGGTCTGCATCGACGATGCCACTTCGCGCGAGGCGATCAGGCGGGCATCGGCATCCTCGATCGCGTGGGCCCCAAACGGTGCGGCAACAATCGTCGTCAGGGCGATCATCAGGCGGCGCATGGCGGCTCTCTCCAGCGGGGAATGGGCACGGTCATGAGGCAGTGCGGGATTGCGTTCGGTCGCGGCCCGACTATATATTAGGGCTGTTTGATATAGCAAGCTCATCGCCATGCCAGTCCGACACGCACGTAGCGCACCGATGCTCGCCGCGGACACCTCACGCGATCTGGCGACGCACGCCGACGCCGCTGCGGGCCTGCTGAAATGCCTCGCGAATCCGAACCGGCTGATGATCCTGTGCGCGCTCGCCGAGGGCGAGCTGTCGGTCGGCGTGCTGAACGAGCGCATTCCGCTGTCGCAGTCGGCGCTGTCGCAACACCTCGCCGTGCTGCGCGCCGAAGGCGTGGTGCGTACGCGCCGCGAGGCGCAGACCATCCACTACAGCGTCGAACCCGGACCGGCGCTGGAAGTGATCCGCGTGCTGCACCGCCACTTCTGTACGCGCAGTGCCTGAACCGCGCCGGCGACTCGAGGCCTTCACGCCGGAGGCAGCGACATCTCCATCACCGGTAACGCCTCGGGCATGCCACCGAGCGCCACCGCGCAGCGCGAGCTCGCGCTGAAGGTCGCCAGCGCGATCGCCATCTGGCAGATCTGCGCGCTCGAGAAATGCGCTCGCAGCCGCGCTAGCAGCTCGGGCGCGAACACACCGGGGTTGCGCAGATAGGCGTCGGCGAAGCCCAGCACCGTCTTCTCGACCTCGCCGAGCGTGCTGGTGGCGAAACCGTCGTCGATCAGTTCCACCGTTTCCTCGGTCAGCCCGTCCGCGCGCGCCACGTCGTAGCGCACCGATTTGCAGAACACGCAGTTCACGGTGCGCGCGTTGCGCAGGCGCAGCATCTCGATGAGCGCCGGGCGCACGTCGTTGCGGCGCCACACCGAACCGTTCAACTGCACCAGCGCGTCGATCAGTTGCGTCGCCAGACCCAGGCTGCTGTCACGCATCACGTGTCCGCTCGATCGTGCCGGTGCACCCACCCGTGGTCCCGAAGAGCTCATTGCGCATCCTCCCCTGTCATGGCCGAGATCATCATCGCGAGCCGGATCCGCGCGTCGATGAAACCAAGCGCCTCGATCAGGCAGACCAGCCCCGCCTCCCCGTGGTGGCGCTTCACGGCATCGGCCAGCGCGTCGTCGATCGCGGCCGGGTCCTGCGCATACACCTCGGTGAAGGCGAGTGCGGCGCGCTCGGCGTCGTCGAAGCGCGCATCGCGCGCGTAGCCGCCGTCGCGGACCGCGTTCCTGCGCTGCGGATCGGGCTCCACCGCACGCTCGCGTCCGGCCTCCGCGGTCGCACCGTGCAGCACGGCGAGCCGCAGCCGGCACAGCTCGAGCGTGCGTGGCGGCACGTGGTCCTGCCGCCAGATCCGCTCCCACACGGCGTCGAAATCGCGCGCAAGTTCGCCGGCCGGCGCCAGCGCCGCGGACAGGCTGTCACTGTCGTATCGCATCCGGGATCTCCTTCGCCACTCGACTGCGGCGATGGCAACCTTCACACGCGTGCCGCGCAGCGTCAACCACCGCACCCCGGCGCGTCCTGCCCGGTATCGGACGCCTCTGCTATCCTGCGCCGCATCCCGCCACCACGGCGGCCGCATGCAGCAGGAGGGCATCGATGCGCTGGCGCGAAGGACGTCGATCGAGCAACGTCGAGGACCGCCGCAACGACGCGCCGCAGGCGCGCATGGCCGCCGGCGGCGCGCCGTTGCTGCTCAGGCTGCTGCCACTGCTGCTGCGCTCGCGCGGCGGGCGCATGCTGCTCGGCCTCGGCGCGCTGGTGCTGGTGGGCGCGCATTTCCTCGGCATCGACGTGCTGTCGCTGCTGCAGGGCGGCGCGGCCTCCACGGCCACGCCGGCAGCGCGCGCCCCGGTCTCGGCGGCGGAGCAGGAGCGCGCGGACTTCGTCGCCGCGGTGCTGGCCGATATCGAGGACGCCTGGCACGCGCGCTTCGCGGAATTGCAGCGTCGCTACGAGGAACCTCACCTCGTGCTGTTCCGTGACAGCGTGCGCTCGGCCTGCGGTTTCGCGCAGTCGGCGATGGGTCCGTTCTACTGTCCGGCCGATCACCGGATCTACATCGACCTGGCGTTCTTCGACGACCTCGCCGAGCGTCACGACGCGCCCGGCGACTTCGCGCAGGCCTACGTGATCGCGCACGAGGCCGGCCACCACGTGCAGACGCTGCTCGGCATCTCCAACCAGGTGCGCCAGGCCGGCCACGGCGCATCGAAGGAGGCGGTGAACGCGCTGTCGGTGCGCCAGGAACTGCAGGCGGACTGCTTCGCCGGCGTCTGGGGTCATCACGCCGACCGCCAGCGCGGCATCCTCGATCCGGGCGATCTGGAGGAAGCGCTGCGCGCGGCCAGCGCGATCGGCGACGACCGGCTGCAGCGCCAGGCGCAGGGCTACGTGGTTCCGGACAGTTTCACGCACGGCAGTTCGGAGCAGCGCGTGCGCTGGTTCCGCCGCGGCTTCGAGTCCGGCGACATCGGCAGCTGCGACACCTTTGCCCAGCGCAACCCGTGAAGCACCGCGGCGGCGCGGGTCCGGTCGTGTCTTGTGTTATGCAAGCGCTCGGCTAGACTTGCGGAACTTCTCGCTCGCGAAGGGAATCGCATGGACTGGATCCTGTATCTCGCGGCGACCGTTGCCGCGGCGATCTTCATCGCGCTGATCGCACCTCGCCGTCACCGCAAGTCACCCGCGCCAGCAAGCCGGGCCGCGCCGCCGCGGCGTCCCGCCGTGGCCACCGATACCGGCGCCGGCCCCGCGCCTGAACCACCCGCCACCACCGCCCCATCGGTCGAGGAACCGCTGCCGCCGGCACTTGTTACGTTCTGGCTGGCCGAGGAACACGAGATCCTGCCCGACCGCTGCGCCCACATCGCGGAGCAACTGCGCCGCGTCGTGATGCCACCGCGCGGCGTGCAGCGCTTCATGACCACCGACATCATGGCCGGCAACGCCTCGCGGGAGCTCGCCGAGCTGGTCATGAGCGAGCCCCGGCTGGCGGCGAAGGTGCTGGGGCGCGCGAACTCGCCGTTCTACGGCCTGCAGATGCCGATCACCAGCGTGCCGCACGCGATCACCTACCTCGGCATGAACGCGGTGCGCAGCATGGCGCTCAGCTTCCTGCTCGAGGAATCGTTCACGGCCGACGATCCGCAGTTGCGCCAGTACTACGACCGCGTGTGGGACGCCGGGCTGTTCGCCTCCGAACTCTGCTCGCTGCTGGCCGGCAGACTGGGGTTCGGCGACGCGGGCGCGTTGTGCACGCAGACCGTGCTGTCGTTCCTCGGCGATCTCGCCGCCCCGGCGCTGCTCGGCGAGCAGGCCACCCGGGTGCGCGAGCTGGGACTGCTCGAGCGCTTGCGCTTCGAGCAGGAGACGATCGGCGCCAGCGCGGTACTGCTCGGCACGATCATGATGCGCGAGTGGGGACTGCCGCCGGCGATCATCGACGCCGTCGCGGCTGCCGGGCGGGTGCTCGTCACGCCGGCCAGCCAGCTCCCGCCCGCGCTCGCGGCCCGCGCCGGACTCGCCTTTGCCTGCGCCCGCATCGGCGAGGGGATCGCGCACCAGCGCATCGAGCACGTCGAGCAGATCGATCTGAACACCGACGACGCGCCGGAGCTGCACCACCTGCAGGGTTACCTGCGCCTGCCGGCGCTGGTACGGCTGCCCGAGCAGTTGCACACGCCCGAAGTGCGGCTGGCGATGATGCGCATGATCAACGCGGTCGGCAACGAGACGGCCACCGCCTGAGCGCGGCGCCAGCGTTCAGCGCACCAGCGAGAGCTTTGCGAGCAACCGCTGCTCGCGCGCACGCGCGCGTCGCACGCTCGCGGCCTTCACGTGGCCGAAACCGCGAATCGCTTGCGGCAGCGCGGCGAGCTCGACCGCCGTGTCGAAATGATCGCGATCGAGGTGCGCCAGCAACCGTTCGACCAGCGCCTCGTAGTCACCGATCAGGCGGCGCTCTTCACGACGCTCGGCACTGTAGCCGAACACATCGAAGCGCGTGCCGCGCAGCCGCCGCAGCGGCACCAGCGCCGCGAACACCCGCAGCAGCCACGGACCGAACTCGCGCTTGCGCGGCGCTCCTCCATGCGGGTCGCGCCGGGCGAGCAGCGGCGGCGCCAGATGGACACCGATGCGGTAGTCACCCTCGAAGCGCTGCTGCAGCGCCTCCCTGAACGCGGCGCCGGTGTATAGTCGCGCGACCTCGTACTCATCCTTGTAGCTCATCAGCCGGAACAGCGAGTGCGCGACCGCGGCGCTCAGCGGCAGCGCGGAATCGACACCGAGCGCCACCTCGGCCGCGCGCACGCGCTGCACGAAATCGCGGTAGCGCGCGGCCCACGCCGCATCCTGGTACGCGGTGAGGAATTCGGCACGCGTGGCGATCACCTCGTCGAGCGACGAGGTGTGCTCGCCATGACGCGCGTCGTCACCGGCCAGCGCGAGCACCGCGGCCGGGTCGTGCGCCGCGCGCCGCCCCCACAGGAAGGCCTGCAGGTTGAACGCCACCGCCACGGCGTTCAGCTCGATCGCACGCGCGATGGCGTCGGCCGCAACCGGCACCAGGCCGCACTGGAAGGCGTAGCCGAGCAGGAACATGTTCGCCGCGATCGCGTCGCCGAGCAGCGCGGTCGCGATCGCAGTGGCATCGACGAAGCGCGTCTTCGCCTCGCCGACCTCCTCGCGGATCTTGCGCTTCATGGCCTCGGCCGGGAACACCGCGTCCGGGTCGCGCGTGAACGCGGCGGTCGGCGCCTCGAACTCGTTGATCACCGCCCGGGTGCGTTCGATGTCGACCTTGGCGAGGGGGTCGTCGGCCGCACTCACCACCAGGTCGCAGCCGAGCAGCAGGTCCGCATCACCGGCGGCGACCCGCACCGCGTGGATATCGTCCTGGCGACGCGCGATCCGCACGTGGCTGACCACCGGACCGAACTTCTGCGCCAACCCGCTCAGGTTCAGCACCGTGCAGCCCTTGCCCTCGAGGTGCGCGGCCATGCCGAGGATCGCGCTGACGGTCAGCACGCCGGTGCCGCCTATTCCCGTGATCACGGTGTTCCACGGCCGCTCCAGCGACGCGGGCGCGGGCTCGGGCAAGGCGACGAACGCCGCGCCGGCATCCACCGCTGCGACCCGGCGCAGCCGCCCACCGTGCACGCTGACGAAGCTGGGGCAGAAGCCGTTCAGGCAGCTGTAGTCCTTGTTGCAGGCACTCTGGTCGATCACACGCTTGCGCCCGAACACCGTCTCCTTCGGCAGCACCGACAGGCAGTTCGATTTCCAGCCACAGTCGCCGCAACCCTCGCACACCAGCTCGTTGATGAACACGCGCCGGTCCGGGTCCGGGTACTCGCCCTTGCGCCGGCGCCGGCGCTTCTCGGCGGCACAGGTCTGGTCGTAGACGATCGCAGTGACGCCCGGGACCTCGCGCAGCTCGCGCTGCACGTGGTCGAGCTCGTCGCGATGGTGGATCGTCAGCGCGCGGAAGGCACGGAATTCGCGCGGATACTTGTGCGGATCGTCACTGACCAGCGCGATCCGCCCCACCCCCTCGCCCTGCAACTGCTCGACGATCTGCGCCACGCTCAGCTTGCCGTCGATCGGCTGGCCGCCGGTCATCGCGACCGCGTCGTTGTAGAGGATCTTGTAGGTGATGTT
>CAUJIL010000017.1 GCA_963204845.1 Pseudomonadota bacterium
ACAGCACGATGCCGGCGGCGAAGCACAGCGCCGCGCCGACGTGGCGGCGCGGTCGGGCGGCGGCCGGGGAGTCGAGTCCGAGCGCGAGCAGCGCCAGGGAGTGATACATCTGGTAGTCGACGGCGGTGGCCCAGGTGGCCAGCGCAGCGGCGTCGAGCTGGCCGCGGAGCCCGTGTGCACCGAACGCGCCGGCCGCCACCGCGAGCAGCGCGCCAAGTGCGCCGGCAACCGCGATCACGCGCCCATCGCGGCGCGCAGCTTGCGGAACGCGCCCTGTTCGAGCTGGCGGATGCGTTCGGCCGATACACCGAAGCGCGCGGCCAGTTCGTGCAGCGTGGCCTTGTCCTCGTCCAGCCAGCGGCGCTGCACGATCTCCCGGCTGCGCTCGTCGAGCCCGCCCAGCGCGTGCTCGAGCCGGTCGTGGCTGGCCGCTTCCCAGTCGCTGTCCTCGAGCGCGCGCGCGGGATCGAACCGGCGATCCTCGAGGTAGTGCACGGGCGCGAAGCGCGCCGTCTCGTCGTCCTCGTCGGTGCCGGCGTCGAACGCCACGTCGGCCGCGCTGAGGCGTCCTTCCATGCGCCGCACCTCGGCGACGTCGACGCCCAGGTCACGCGCCACCGCCGCGGCCTCGTCGTTGTTCAGCCAGCCGAGGCTCTTCTTCGCGCTGCGCAGATTGAAGAACAGCTTGCGCTGCGCCTTGGTGGTCGCGATCTTCACGATCCGCCAGTTGCGCAGGATGTACTCGTGCATTTCGGCCTTGATCCAGTGCACGGCAAAGGACACCAGCCGCACGCCTTTTTCCGGGTCGAAGCGGCGCACGGCCTTCATCAGGCCGACATTGCCTTCCTGCACGAGGTCCGCCAACGGCAGGCCGTAGCCCGAATAGGAGCGCGCGATGTGCACGACGAAACGCAAGTGAGCAAGCACTAACTCACGCGCTGCCGCAAGATCGTCGCGGTAATACAGCGCCTCGGCCAGATCACGCTCGCGCTCTGCACTCAGCATCGGGAACGCGTTCACCGCCTGGATGTACGCGTTGATGTTGCCGCCCGGGCTCAGCGCCAGCACCGGCTGCAGTTCCCTGCTCATCGGTCCACCTCCTCTCAGGAATGTCGCATTCTAGCACTCGCCCCCTTTGAGTGCTGAACGCACCAAAGATTCCCGGCGTAGCGCCCTCGTCATGCCGTGGCGTCGTCGAACAGCGCCTCGACGAATTCGCGGGCGTCGAACTCGCGCAGGTCCTCGGCCGTCTCGCCGACGCCGATGTAGCGGATCGGCAAGCCGAGTTCGCGTGCCACCGAAAACACGATGCCGCCCTTGGCGGTGCCGTCGAGCTTGGTCAACGCAACCCCGCTCACGCCGACCGCCTCGCGGAAGCTGCGCGCCTGCGCCAGTCCGTTCTGTCCGGTGCCGGCATCGAGCACCAGCAGCACCTCGTGCGGCGCCGACGGATCGAGCTTGCGCATCACGCGCACGATCTTGCGCAGCTCCTCCATCAGGTTGCTCTTCACGTGCAGGCGCCCCGCGGTGTCGGCCAGCAGCACGTCGCAGCCGCGCGCGCGCGCCGACTGCAGCGCATCGAAGATCACCGAGGCGGCATCCGACCCGCTCTTCTGCGCGACCACCGGTACGCCGTGGCGGTCGCCCCAGATCTGCAGCTGCTCGACCGCCGCGGCGCGGAAGGTGTCGCCGGCGGCCAGCATCACGCTGTGCCCCGCCGCCTGGTAACGACGCGCCAGCTTGCCGACCGTGGTGGTCTTGCCGGCGCCGTTGACGCCGACCATCAGCACCACGAACGGCTTGCGCGTGGCGTCGATCGCCAGCGGCACGCTCGCGGGCACCAGCACCTCGACCAGCTCGGACTTCAGCGCCCGGTACAGCGCCTCCGGATCGTCGAGTTCCTTGCGGCGCACGCGCTCGGTCAGGCCTTCGATGATGGTGCGCACGGTCGCCATGCCCACGTCGGCCAGCAACAGCCGTGTCTCGAGTTCCTCGAGCAGGTCCTCGTCGAGTTCCTTGCGACCGAGCAGCAGCGTGCCAAGGCCGCCGGACAACGCGCGCCGCGTCTTGTCCAGCCCGCTGCGCAGACGCTCCAGCCAGCCCGGCCTGGGCGCTGGCGCCGGCGATACGGCCTCGGCAGGCGCGGCATCCACGGTAGCGACGGGCGTGGAACCCGCAACCGGTGCGGACTCCGGTTCCGCGTCCTGCGCTTTCTTGCGGCTGAAGATCCTGAGCACCGTGCGGGCCACCAAGCGGAAGGGGCGCCGATTATACGGTATCCTTCGCGTCCGTCCCGCCACCCCACACCACACCCGCAGAAACCGGTATGCCAAGACGCCCCTCGCGCCCCGGAGCGGCCAGCGAACTGCGCATCATCGGCGGGCGCTGGCGCGGGCGCCGTATCGCCTTCCACGCCGACCCCGGTGTCCGGCCCACGCCGGATCGCGTGCGCGAGACGCTGTTCAACTGGCTGCAGCCGGTGCTGCCCGGCGCCCGCGTCCTCGACCTGTTCTGCGGCAGCGGCGCGCTCGCCATCGAGGCGCTGTCGCGCGGCGCCGCCACCGCCACGCTGCTCGATGTGTCGGGCACGGTGCTGCGCGACGTCGCGCAGAACCTGCAACGCCTCGGCGCCACGGGCGCCGAACTGGTGCCGGCCGACTCGCTCGCCTGGCTGAGCGCGGCCCCGCCGCAGGCATGGAACATCGTGTTCCTCGACCCGCCGTTCGGCCGCGCCATGGTCGCCGCCTGCCTGCCGTTGCTCGCACGCCCCGGCGTGCTGGCGCCGGCCGCGCGGATCTACGTCGAGTCCGCGGTCGGGGATGCCCTGCCCGAACTGCCGCCGGGCTGGACGCTGTACCGCGAGAAAGCGGCCGGGCAGGTGAGCTACCGTCTGCTGCTGGCGCCCTGAACTCGCGTTTGTCGCGGATAACCGATTTGGCTACCATGCCGACCCTGTCACCGACTCGACGCGGATCGATCATGCGCACGATCATCTATCCCGGCACGTTCGATCCGATCACCAACGGTCACATCGATCTCGTGGAACGGGCCTGCCGGCTGTTCGACCACGTGGTGGTGGCGATCGCGCTCAGCGAGCGCAAGAAGCCGCTGTTCTCGCTCGAGGAACGGATCGGCCTCTGCAAGGCCGCGCTCGGGCATCTGCGCAACGTCGAGATCGTCGGCTTCGATATCCTGGTCGTGAAGTTCCTGCGCGAACGCCATGCCTGCGCCGTGCTGCGCGGCCTGCGCGCGGTGTCGGACTTCGAGTACGAATTCCAGCTCGCGAACATGAACCGCGCGATGGACACCACCTTCGAGACGGTGTTCCTGACCCCCGCGGATCACCTTTCCTTCATATCGTCGACGTTGGTGCGCGAAATCGCGTCGCTGCAGGGCGACGTCAGCAAGTTCGTGCATCCGGTGGTGCGCCAGGCGCTGCTCGGGAAGTTCGCGGACCCGGTCTGAGCGGGTGCTGCGTCCCGGCCCTCCCGGCGGGAGGACCGACATCCACCGCGGATCAGTCCGCTGGCGTCGTCTGGCGCTTCGGGGCGCTGCTGCGGCAGCCCAGGCAGCGCACGAAGGTCGCGCGCGCCGGCCCCTCGACCAGCATCTCGCCGGCCTGCTCCAGGTTGCCGCCGGCGGCGGTGAACGGCAGCGACACCAGGAACACCGCGGTTCCCGCGACGGTGGTGACCAGCAGCAGCGGCCGGGCGACCAGCAGGTCTCCGGTCATGGCCAGGAAGCTCGGACTCTCGTCCACCGGCTGCGCGTTCGCGTACCACGGAGCGAGCAGCACCAGACCGAGCGCCGCGACCGCGGCCCGCGCTGTGATGGCATTTTTCATGGGTGTCTCCCGAGCGATTGATGAGCACACTCGCCGTGCGCGACTCGCCCGGCGGACCGTGGGACAAGAATAGCCCGTTTGGCTGCGTCCCGCCTCAGCGCTGGCAGCGAGCACAGTAAAACGTGCTGCGCTGCGCATGGCGAAGCATCCGCACCGGTGTGCCGCAGCGAGGGCATGGCTGGCCGGTGCGTCCGTAGACCGCGAGACTCAGCGCGAAGTACCCTGGCTGGCCGTCGCCGTCGACGTAATCGCGCAGGGTCGTGCCACCCTGCGCGATCGCGGCCTCGAGGACCCGCCGCACGCTGGCCGCCAACACCTGGTAACGCGGGGGTGCGATGGCGCCCGCGCGGCGGCGCGGGTCGATGCCGGCCAGGTACAGCGCTTCGTTCGCGTAGATGTTGCCGACCCCGACCACCACCGCACCG
>CAUJIL010000018.1 GCA_963204845.1 Pseudomonadota bacterium
CCGACTCGCCGGTGCGGATGCGGATCACCTGCTCGAGCGGGGTGACGAAGATCTTGCCGTCACCGATCTTGCCGGTGTTGGCGGAAGCGCGGATCGCTTCGATGACGGCATCGGTGCGGGTGTCGTCGACCGCGATTTCCAGCTTCACCTTTGGCAGGAAATCGACCACGTATTCGGCGCCGCGATACAGTTCGGTGTGCCCTTTCTGCCGGCCGAAGCCCTTCACCTCGCTGACCGTCACGCCCTGCACGCCGATGTCGGACAACGCGGAACGCACATCGTCGAGCTTGAAGGGCTTGATGATCGCCGTGATCAGTTTCATCGCATT
Organism: Pseudomonadota bacterium; assembly: GCA_963204845.1. Taxonomy (GTDB): domain Bacteria; phylum Pseudomonadota; class Gammaproteobacteria; order Pseudomonadales; family UBA5518; genus UBA5518. The sequence goes on from CAUJIL010000018.1 coordinate 329, forward strand.
TCTCCTGCGCGGGGCGAGGACCGGTGGTTCGGGCGGCGCGCATTATATCGGCGCGTTCGGCACGCACACAGCCTAACTCATCGGCAATGCGCGGCAATAGTATCGGCGAGTTCCGTCTCGTAACGCACGCGCTCCTCCGACGCGACGATCTCGCGTCCGCCCTGCGCGTCGCGGCGCACGAGGTACGCCGCCCGGCGCACGCCGTCGAGTTCCTCGTGCAGCCACGCGCAGGCACTCTCGCGTTCGGCGGACTGCGCGGCCGCGGCCGCCGCAGCCTGCGTGCGCTCGCGGCGCTCGGTGTCCCACACCTCGAGAAGACGGCGGCCGCGTTCACGCTGCTCGGCGAGTTCCGGATCGGGTTGCACGGGTGGTGCGGACGGCAGGTCCACTCGCTCCGCGGCCCCGGCTGGCGCGCGGTCACCGTAATGCACGCGGCCCTCGGCGTCGGTCCAGCGATAGACCTCGGCCCCGGCCGTGGCGGGAACGACGAGCGACAACAGCGTCGCGGCGAGCATCATGCGCATGCACCACCCCCGGGCGTGGCCCGTCCTGCGTGCGCCCACAATAAAAAAGCGCCCCGAAGGGCGCAACAGGAGACCGTGCGGTTCCAGGATCAGAGGTTGTAGCCACGCTCGTCGTGCAGCGCGATGTCCAGACCGATCGTTTCCTCCTCGTCGCCGACGCGCAGCCCGAGGACCAGATCGACCAGCTTAAGCAGGACGTAGCTCAGCACGCCGGTGTAGACCACGGTAAACAGTACGCCCTTGGCCTGGATCCAGATCTGCGCCGGGATGTTCTCGACGGTGCCGAAACCGCCCAGCGCCGGTGCCGCGAACACACCGGTCAGCAGCGCACCGACGATGCCGCCCACGCCGTGCACGCCGAAGACGTCGAGTGAATCGTCGTAGCCGAGCGCGCGCTTCAGGCGGGTGGCGGTGTAGAAGCAGAGTACGCCGGAGGCCAGGCCGATCACCAACGCGCCGGCGGGGCCGGCCGTGCCGGCGGCCGGGGTGATCGCCACCAGGCCGGCGACCGCACCCGAGGCGATGCCGAGCACCGAGGGCTTGCCGTGGCTGAACCACTCGGCGCACATCCAGCCCAACGCGGCCGCCGCGGTGGCGATCTGCGTCACCGCCATCGCCATGCCGGCGGTACCGTTGGCGGCCACCGCCGAGCCGGCGTTGAAGCCGAACCAGCCCACCCACAGCATCGAGGCGCCGACCAGCGTGAGCCCGAGGTTGTGCGGCGGCATCGCGGTGTGCGGATAGCCCTTGCGCTTGCCGAGCACGAGGCAGGCGACGAGACCCGCGATACCGGCGTTGATGTGCACCACGGTGCCGCCGGCGAAGTCGAGCACGCCCCAGTCCCACATCAGTGCGCCGTCACCGCTCCAGACCATGTGCGCGATCGGCAGGTAGCAGACCGTGACCCACAGCGCCATGAACAGCATCATCGCGGAGAACTTCATGCGCTCGGCGAAGGCGCCCACGATCAGCGCCGGCGTGATGATCGCGAAGGTCATCTGGAACACCACGAACACCGACTCCGGGATGCGGTAGACCAGCGAATCCACGCCGAGCCCGGCGAGGAACGCCCGCGACAGGCCGCCCACGAAGGAGTTCAGGTTGGTGACACCCTTCTCCATGCCGGTGGTGTCGAAGGCCATGCTGTAGCCGAACACGGTCCACAGCACGCTGACCATCGCGGTGATCGCGAAGCACTGCATCAGCACCGACAGCACATTCTTCGACCGCACCATGCCGGCGTAGAAGAGCGCGACGCCCGGGATCGTCATGAACAGCACCAGCGCGGTGGCGGTGAGCATCCAGGCCGTGTCGCCCGAGTCGAGCGTCGGCGTGTCCTGGGCGAGCGCCAGCGCCGGCAGTGCCAGCAGCAGCGGCGCGGCGAGCGCGCGCGCGCGTCGTGTCGAGGTCTTCATACCGCATCCTCCCCTGTTTCGCCGGTGCGGATCCGCACCGCCTGTTCCACCGGCATCACGAAGATCTTGCCGTCGCCGATCTTGCCGGTGCGCGCCGCGCGCGTGACCGTCTCGATCACGCTGTCGACGATCGCGTCGGCGACGACGATCTCGATGCGCACCTTGGGCAGGAAGTCGACGACGTATTCGGCGCCGCGATAGAGCTCGGTATGGCCCTTCTGGCGTCCGAAGCCCTTCACCTCGCTGACGGTGATCCCCTGCACGCCGATCTCCGACAGCGCCTCGCGCACATCGTCGAGCTTGAAGGGTTTCACGATGGCCGTGATCATTTTCATGTTCGCTTCTCCTCGATGACGGCCCGCCGCCACGGCGGGCCGTGATTGGTTTCAGAGCGACTTGCTCACCGAGAACACCACGCGGGCGTCGGCGTCGTCGGAATCGACCCCGTAGAGGTCGTCGATCGTCGTGTCCCAGTAGGTCAGCGCGAAGTTGAAGCCGCCGACCGACTTGCCCAGCCCGATCGACCACTCGGTGTATTCGTCCTCGCCGGGCTCGAACAACCCTTTCTCGCTCATCAGGTTCATCGCCGCGTGCAGCGACAGCGTCAGCTCGTAGGGCAGCGCGTGGGTGTAGTTCAGATACGGGTAATACAGTTCGACCTCGTCCCCGAGCGCGTCGGTGGTGCCGTCGCCGAGGTACTCGGGCGACCAGTTCAGCCCCGCCGTCAGCCCGCCCCAGGTGAACGCGAGCGCCGCCTCCACGTAGTCGAATTGCGGATCGCCGTCGTAGTCGTAGTAGATGAAGCCGATCTTGTAGCCGCACGACGAGCAGCCGAACTGACCCGCGTAGCCGCCGTAGAAATCGATCTCGGTGCTCGCATCGGTGCCGAAGTTCACGTTCGACGCCCACACGCCGGCATAGATGCCGTTGTCGAAGGCGGCGTCGAAGCCGCCCTGGATCGCGGGCCGCTCCTGCGTCTGCGACACGCCGCGGAAGATGTAGTCGGTCGCGAGCGCCACGTTGCCCGTGTAGTTGCCGGCCTGCGCCGCCGTGCCGCTCATCGCCAGGGTGGCCGCTGCGGCCGTCAGGATCGCCTTCAGTTGCATCGTCGTGTCTCCTTGCCTTCGGTTGAGAATCCGTGCCGGTGCTCACGCGCTCGTGCCCGTCCGGCTCGAACACCGCTCTGCAGATGCCGTGCCAGAATGAAAAAACCTTTTCAAAACATGGCGGTCATGCAATTGACGCGCTGCACTCCGGTAGCGCGCCCGTGACGGGCGCACGGCGACGCGCACCATCGTGGTGCGCGCTGCACGCCGGCAGCCGCACGACGAGCGCGCCGGTGGTGCAATCGTTTAGAATCGGCCCCGGTCAACACCGGCGTGAACTGCGATGATCAACGACTCCCTACTGCGCGGCCTCGGCGACCAGCTCGGTCGCTTCATCGGCGACGCCGCCGCGCGCGAGGACCTGCAAAAAAGCCTGGAGACGATCGTGCAAGGCGCGTTCGCGCGCCTGGACCTGGTCACGCGCGAACAGTTCGACGCGCAGCTCGAACTGCTGCGCCAGGCCGGCGAGCAGATCGACCGGCTGGAGCAGGAACTCGCACGCGCCCAGCAGCGCCTGACCGAACTGGAGCGTGACCGCGAGTAGCCGCGTCACGCACACTGCTCACCATGCATCCAGGGAAGGATCATGCAACTCGCCACACTTGCCACCCGTGCCCAGGACGGTATCGCCGCGCCGGCGGTACGCGTCGAGATCCATCTTTCCAACGGCCTGCCGCGCATCGCGATCGTCGGGCTGCCCGAGACCGCGGTGCGCGAGAGCAAGGATCGCGTGCGCAGCGCGCTGATCAACTCGCTGTTCGATTTTCCGCTCACGCGCATCACCGTGAACCTCGCCCCGGCCGACCTGCCGAAGGACGGCGGCGGTCGCTACGACCTGCCGATCGCGCTTGGCATCCTCGGCGCTTCGGGCCAGATCGACCCGGCGGTGTTCGAGGGCTTCGAGTTCATCGGCGAACTCGCGCTGAACGGCGACATCCGCCCGGTGTGCGGGGCGCTGCCGGCCGCACGAGCCTGCCACGGCGCCGGACGCACGCTGGTGCTGCCGGCCGGCAACGCGCCCGAGGCGGCGCGCATCCCCGGTGCCTGCGTGCTGCCCGCACGCACGCTGCTCGAGGTCTGCGCGCACCTGAACTCCAGCACGCTGATCGAGCCGCAGCGCCCGGTCCCCGATCCGCCGCCGCTCGCGTCGCCGGACCTCGCCGAGGTGCTGGGGCAGGAGTGCGCGAAGCGCGCGCTGGCGGTCGCCGCGGCGGGCGGCCTGAACCTGTTGCTGAGCGGGCCGCCCGGCACCGGCAAGACGATGCTTGCGACCCGCCTGCCCGGGATCCTGCCGCCGCTCGACGAGAACGAGTGGCTGGAAGTGGCATCGATCCGCTCGGTGGCCGGATTCGACGACGCCGGCGCGGCGTACGGCACGCGGCCGTTCCGCGCACCGCACCGCTCGGCCTCGGCGATCGCGCTGGTCGGCGGCGGCAGCGTGCCGCGGCCCGGCGAGATCACGCTGGCGCACCATGGCGTGCTGTTCCTGGACGAGTTGCCGGAGTGGCCTCGCCGCCTGCTCGAGCTGCTGCGCGAGCCGCTGGAGTCGGGGAGCATCGCGATCGCGCGCGCGGCGCGGCGGCTGAATTTCCCGGCGCGTTTCCAGCTGGTTGCCGCGATGAACCCCTGCCCCTGCGGTTACCTCGGCTCGGGTTTCCGCGACTGCTGCTGCACCCCCGAGCAAGTCGCGCGCTACCGCGAACGTCTCAGCGGGCCGCTGCTCGACCGCTTCGACATGCGGGTCGAGGTGTCGCGTCCGGGCGACGCGCTGTTCGACACCACCGGCGCCGCGCGCGGCGAGGGTAGCGCAGACATACGCGCGCGCGTGATTGCGGCACGCGAACGCCAGTTGCACCGCCAAGGCACCACCAACGCCATGCTCGGTGGGCGTGAGCTCGAACGCGTCGCTCGGCTCGCTGCGGCCGATCACGCACTGCTGGTGGGTGCGACGCGGCGCTGGGGACTGTCGGCGCGCGCCTACCACCGCGTGCTGCGCGTGGCACGCAGCATCGCGGATCTCGAGGATCGGGATGAGATCGGCTCGGCACAGCTTGCCGAGGCGCTGGGTTACCGGATCAGGGAAAAGACGGCCGCGGACGCGGCGCTCACGCCAGGCTGAGTCCGGCGCAGGCCCCGGGTTCGTCGATGAACGCTTCGGGCTGGATCTGCTGCAACAGGTCCGTGAAGGTCACCGGGCGCGAGAAGAAATAGCCCTGCGCCTGGTCACAATCGTGTTCGCGCAGGAAGCGCACCTGCTCGGCAGTCTCGGCGCCTTCGGCGATGACCTGCAGGCCGAGGTTGTGCGCGAGGCTGATCATCGCTTTGACGATCGTCGCATCGTCCTGCGTCTGCGGCAGGTTCTTCACGAAGCTGCGATCGATCTTCAGCGCGCCGATCGGCAGGCGCTGGATGTGCGCGAACGAGGAATAACCGGTGCCGAAATCGTCGAGCGAGAAGGTCGGGCCGAGCTCGCGGATCGTGTGCATGCAACGCTCGGTGTCCTCGGCGTTGGCCATGATCGCGGTCTCGGTCAGCTCGAACTCGAGGCGGCGGGCGTTGATGCCGGCGGCTTCGATGATGTTGCGCACCGTCTGCGCGAACTTCTCGTCGGCGAACTGCTTGAACGACAGGTTCACCGCGACATGGATCGGGTCGACGCCGCGCGCATCCAGCGTGCGCATGTCCTCGCAGGCCCGGTGGATCACCCAGTAACCCAGCGGCACGATCAGTCCCACCTCTTCGGCGAGCGGGATGAAATCCGCCGGCGACACCACGCCTCGCACCGGGTGGTTGCAGCGCAGCAGTGCCTCGACTCCGGCGATGCGCTCGTCGTCGAGCGCGATGCGCGGCTGGTAGTACAGCTCGAACTCGCCGCGGCGCAGCGCGCGCCGCAGGTCGGCCTCGAGGTACATCTGGTTCATCGCCTCGACGTTCATCTTCTCCGTGTAGAAGCGGTAGGCGCTACCACGCAGGTTCTTCGCCTGGTACATCGCCATGTCGGCGTGCTGCAGCAGCGCATCGACCGTGTCGCCGGCCTCCGGGTACACCGCGATGCCGATGCTCGCACCGACGAAGACCTGCTGCGTGCCCAGCGTGACCGGACGCGAGATCACGTCGATCGCCTTGCGCGCCACGTTGACGATGTCGGAGGTCGTCGCGACGTCCTCGAGGATCACGGTGAACTCGTCGCCGCCGATGCGCGCCACCGAGTCGCTCTTGCGCATGCAGTGGCTGAGGCGCTCGGCGACGGTGCGGATCAGCTCGTCGCCGGCCTCGTGCCCCAGCGTGTCGTTGACCTGCTTGAAGCCGTCGAGATCGATGAAGAACAGCGCCACCGTCTGCTGCGAACGGCGCGCGCGCTCGAGCGCCCGCCCCAGGCGGTCACGGAACAGGATGCGGTTCGGGACGTTGGTCAGCGCATCGTAGTGCGCGAGCCGCGCCAGCCGCGCCTCGGCGCTCTTGCGCTCGATCGCGTAGCGCAGCGTGCGTTCGAGGATCTGCGAATCGATGCGGCCCTTGAGCAGGTAGTCCGACGCGCCGGAGCGGATGGCCTCGCGGTCCACGTTGCGGTCCAGCTCGGCCGTCATCACGATGATCGGCACCGAGGCGCCCATCTGCACGGCCTTGGCGAGGATCGCCGGGCCGCTGCCGTGGTCGCCCTGGTAGTCGAGCAGCACCACGTCGTGCAGATCGGAGAAGATCGCGTCGATCGCGTGCTCGGCCTGCCAGCACCACGTGAGTTCATAGGCGCCGTGACCGATCGCGTCCAGCAACTGGCCGATCAACGCGTATTCGCCGCGATCGCGGTCGATCAGCAGCACGCGGATGGGTTTTTCGCCGTACGAACCGGAGTCCATGCGATCACAGCGTCCATGTTATTCGTCGACCCCGACCCGTACGGACCGGGGCACGCCACCTGGAGCCAAAGGCTCTCCGACGCCTACTTATAGGTGACTCCGCGGGATACTGCCACGCCGGGGCGAACAATTCCC
>CAUJIL010000019.1 GCA_963204845.1 Pseudomonadota bacterium
GCTCGGCGAACTGGCGCGCGAACTCGCGGGCGCGGAGTCGCTGCACGCACATGCGCTCTCGGCCGCTGCGCGGTTGGGCGGGGACGAGGAAAGCGCATGAGTCGCAACGACACCGATGCCTGGGTCGAACGGCTGGTGCGCGCCGACGTGCGCGCCACCGCGGCCTACCACGTGGCCGATGCCGCCGGGCTGGTGAAGCTCGACGCGATGGAAAACCCGTATCCCTTGCCGCCCGCCGTGCGGGAAGGGCTGGTGCGGCGCCTGGGTTCGGCGGAGCTCAACCGCTACCCGGATCCGCAGGCGCGCGCGCTCACCGCCCGCCTGCGCCAGACCTTCGGCATCGACCCGCGCTGGCAGATCCTGCTCGGCAACGGCTCGGACGAGATCATCCAGATCCTGATCGCCGCGCTCGCCACGCCGGGGCACGGCGTGCTCGCGCCGGCGCCAAGCTTCGTGATGTTCCGCCTGATCGCCCAGTGGCTGCGGGTGCCGTTCCACGAGGTGGCGCTCACGCCGGATTTCGCGCTCGACGTGCCCGCGATGCTCGAGGCGCTGCGCACGCACCGGCCGCGCGTGGTGTTCCTGGCCTGCCCTAACAACCCGACCGGCAACCTCTTCGCACCGGAGGCGCTGTGCGCGCTGATCGAGGCGGCCGAGGCGCTGGTGGTCATCGACGAGGCGTACCTGCCGTTCGCCTCGCGTGACCAGGCGGATCTGCTCGCGCGCTATCCGAACGTGCTGGTGATGCGCACGCTGTCGAAGCTGGGGCTGGCCGGGTTGCGTCTCGGCATGCTGTTCGGTGACCCGCGCTGGATCGCCGAGCTCGACAAGCTGCGGCTGCCGTACAACATCGGGACACTGAACCAGCTGGCGGCCGAGGTGGTGCTCGAGCACTACCCGGCGCTGCGCGAGCAGACGGCGATCCTGATCGCCGAACGCGGCCGGCTGTTCGCCGCGCTCGGCGCCGATCCGCGGCTCGTGGTCTGGCCCAGCGAGGCGAACTTCCTTCTGATCAGGCTGCGCTCGGCCGGCGCGCGGGCAATACACGAACGCATGCGCGAGCGTGGCGTGCTCGTGAAGTGCCTGGACGGTTCGCATCCACTGCTCGCCGGCTGCCTGCGCCTGACCGTGGGCACTCCCGGGGAGAACACACGCATGCTGCAGGCGCTCGACGCGGCGTTGGCAGGTTAGCGAGCCGGGGGCGCGCCGGCCGGGCGCGGCAACACCGGCGCTAGCGCGCCGGGCGCTGTCCGAGGCGGCCGCGCAGTTCCTCGCTGGCGCCGTCGCGCCATACCGTGAGCTGGAATTCGTCGCCGGGAGCCATGAGCAGGATGCGGTACATGGCATTGCGTCCCTGGCTGGTCGGGGTTCCGTTCAGCGCAAGCAGGATATCCCCGGGCTGCACGCCGGCGGTCTGCGCCGGGCTGCCCGGCTCCACATCGCTGACCACCACGCCGGTCTGTGTGCCCTGCGCGGAGTTCACGCGCGCCGGCAGCGGCTGCACCTCCACGCCGAGCCAGCCGCGCACCACCTGGCCGTGTTCGACGATGTCGCGCAGCGCCTTGATCGCGTAGTCGGCCGGAATCGCCAGCCCGATTCCCTGCGAGCCGCCGCTGCGCGAGTAGATCGCGGTGTTGATGCCGAGCAGGTCCCCGCGCGCATCGAGCAGCGCCCCGCCGGAGTTGCCTGGATTGATGGCGGCGTCGGTCTGCAGGTAGTTCTCGTAGGTGTTCAGCTGCAGTCCGTAGCGGCCGGTGGCGCTGATGATCCCTTGCGAGACGCTCTGGCCGAAGCCGTACGGGTTGCCGATCGCGAGCACTACGTCGCCCGCCTCGGCGGCGTCGGGGTCTCCGACCGTGATCGGCTGCAGGTCGGGCAGGTCGATGTCGAGCACCGCGAGATCGGTGTCGGGGTCGCTGCCGATCACCTGCGCCATTGCCTCCCGCCCGTCGGCGAGCAGCACGAGAATCTCGCTGGCGTCGCGAATGACGTGGTTGTTGGTCAGGATGTAGCCGTCCGGGGTCATGATCACGCCCGAGCCGAGGCTGCGCTGGATGCGTTCGCGTTGCGGCGCCCCGCTGCGCCTGAACAGGCGCTGGAACACCGGCTCGTCGAGCAGCGGGTGGTAGGGGCGGCGCACGACCGTGCGCGTATAGACGTTCACCACCGCGGGTGTGGCGCGACGCACGGCGTCGGCGTACGAGGCCACGGCGCCGGGCACCGCTTCCTCGGTTTCAGCTGGCGTGATGCGTTCGCGGTAATGCAGCGTCTGGGTGATCAGCAGCGCCGCCAGCAGACCGGTGGCGACCGGCCACCCCAGTCCCTGCAGGCGTTTCAGCACGGCGTGCTCCGGCGGCGCTCAGGCGCCATGTGCGCGGTCCAGCCCGTACTCCTCGTTCAGGATGCCGGGGGCGTCCGGGGAACTGCGCGGCGCGTAGTCGAGCGGGGGGTTCACGGCGGTGATGGCCGCCGTGGCCACGCCGGTGGACGTCGGGCCGCCGAGGCCGGTCAGCAGTGGTGCGCTGCCCGGCTCCGCGGCGTTGCACAGTTCGATGGCACCGCCGGAAAGGTGCTGGTGCAGTTCGCGGTAGTCTTCGGTCAGCCGGTTGACGCGCTCGGCCGTGCCACGGAAGTGCCCGGTGACGCGCGCACGGTAGTCGTGCAGCGCGAGCTCGCTGTCGTGCAGCCGCCGCTCGAGTTCGCGCTGGCGCTGTTCGGCCGGGTCGAAGGCGCGCCGCAGCAGCCAGCCGGCGATACATCCGGCGACGAGGCAGCCCAGTGCAGTGATCCAGAAGGCAGCGGAACTGAACAACGTGACGCTCCCGATGCGATGGCGGTGATAGCGGACCCGAGTATAGCGACTATGCCCGGCGGCAGGTAGGCGCCCTCTGCAGAGGCAGTCGCGAGAGCCGCGTGGGCCGGTGCGAAGCCTCTGCAGCCGCAGACGCAAGACGGCGCTCGGCGCGCGCCGGCAAGGTCGAGGTCTTGCGACACCCGTTGCAGTCGCGACGGCGCATCTATACATTGCGCAGCGCTCCGGAACGGGTGATTGCAGCGCAGCGGAGGGATATGGGGCCGGTCGAACGTTATCGCGCCGAACTGCAGCGGCCGGGATTCGTGCACGATCCCGCGCAGGAGTGCGCGGTGCACGAGTTGCAGCGCGTTCACGACGAACTCACGGCGGCGCCCGAGGCCGGGTTGCTCCGGCGGTTGGCCGTGCGCCTGGGCCGCGCCACGCCCGAGCCGGTCACCGGGCTCTATCTGTGGGGCGGCGTCGGGCGCGGCAAGACGCATCTGATGGACCTGTTCTACGAGGGCATCCCGTTCGGGAACCGGTTGCGCACGCATTTCCACCGTTTCATGCAGCGAGTGCATCGCGAATTGCGCGACTGCGCCGGCGAGAAGGATCCGCTGCGCCTGATCGGGGCGCGCATCGCGGGCGAGGCGCGGCTGCTGTGCTTCGACGAATTCTTCGTCTCCGACATCACCGACGCGATGCTGCTCGCGGGACTGTTCGAGGAGTTGTTCGCTCGTGGCGTGACGCTGGTCGCGACCTCGAACGTCGCGCCCGACGACCTCTACCGCGACGGGCTGCAGCGCGCGCGCTTCCTGCCCGCGATCGCGATGATCAAGCGGCATACCCGCGTGCTGAACGTCGATGGCGGCATCGATCATCGCCTGCGCCTGCTCGAACAGGCCGAGCTGTACCACTGGCCGCTCGACGAGGCGGCCGAGCACAGCCTGATGCGCAGCCTGGGCAGCCTGGCTCCGGAGAAGCCGGTGGCGGGGCGGGTGATCGAGGTCGAGGGGCGCCCGATCCGCACCCGCTTCTGCGCCGACGACGTGGTCTGGTTCGATTTCGAGGAGCTGTGCGACGGGCCGCGCAGCCAGAACGACTACATCGAACTCGCGCGCGAGTTCCATGCGGTGCTGGTCGGCGGGGTGCCGGTGTTCACGGCCGAGACGGACGACCAGGCGCGGCGTTTCATCAATCTCGTCGACGAGTTCTACGACCGCAACGTGAAGCTCGTGCTGTCGGCCGCAGCGCCGCTCGCCGGACTCTACACCGGCGGGCGTCTCGCCTTCGAGTTCCAGCGCACCGTGAGCCGGCTGATGGAGATGCAGTCGCACGATTACCTGGCGCGCGCGCACCGCGCGTGAAAATTCCCGCCATCGAACTTGTGGCGGCCGGAGACCGTGGTGTAAGATTCGCCCCCTTTTCCGGGCACTTAACCCGTCGAGGCTTGCAGATGAAGACATATTCCGCCAAACCCGGCAGCGTCGAGCAGTCGTGGTACGTCGTCGATGCCAGCGGCAAGACGCTGGGTCGCATGGCCAGCGAGATCGCCTCGCGCCTGCGTGGCAAGCACAAGCCCGAGTTCACGCCGCACACCGACACCGGCGACTACATCGTCGTGGTCAACGCCGCGAAGGTGCACGTCACGGGTGACAAGGCCCGCTCCAAGATCTACCACCACCACACCGGCTATCCCGGCGGCCTGAAGTCGATCAGCTTCGAGAAGCTGATGGAGAAGGCACCGGAGCAGGCGATCGAGACGGCGGTCCGCGGCATGCTGCCGAAGAACCCGCTCGGTCGCGCGATGGCACGTAAACTGAAGGTCTACGCCGGCAGCGAGCATCCGCACGCGGCGCAGCAACCGAAGGCACTCGAGCTCTGACTGGAACGCACACATGGCAGCCACGCAGTATTACGGAACCGGACGACGCAAGACCGCCACTGCCCGGGTATTCCTCCGGCAGGGACGCGGCAGCATCTCGATCAACGACCGCTCGCTCGAGCAGTACTTCGGCCGTGAGGTGGCGCGCATGATCGTGCGCCAGCCGCTCGAACTGGTGGGCATGGGCGAGAAATTCGACGTGCAGGTTTCGGTTGCCGGCGGCGGCAGCTTCGGTCAGGCCGGCGCGATCCGCCACGGCATCACGCGCGCGCTGATCGAGTACGACGAGACGCTTAAGTCGACGCTGCGCCAGCATGGCTACGTGACGCGCGATGCGCGCGAGGTCGAGCGCAAGAAGGTCGGTCTGCGCAAGGCGCGCAAGCGTCCGCAGTACTCCAAGCGCTGATCCGGCGCCCCGTCCGCGTGGCGGGAACCCTCGTTTGCAGACGCCCGGTCCGGCGACGGCCCGGGCGTCTTGCCGTCTGCTTCCCGTGCGCCGGGCGGCAACAACTACCATAGCTGTGGGCCGTGGATTCCTTGTAAGCAGCACGGTTTTTCTTTAGCATTCCGCCCGCAAAATTCACCGGGTCACACGGTGTTGCGTCCATCCAGGATCGGAGACTTCCCCTCGTGAGCAATCAAGGCGTTAACAAGAGGAGACGGCAGTTCCTGACCGCCGCCACCTCGGTGGTGGGTGCGGCCGGCGTCGTCGGTGTTGCGGTGCCGTTCGTGGCCTCCTGGAATCCCAG